>CALBAF010000188.1 GCA_937926415.1 uncultured Actinomyces sp. | reverse complement strand
CGCCGCCGAGGCCTCGGGTGGCGTACCCGAGCTGCCCGCCCGCGGCGAGGCAGAGGCCCTCATCCGCATCACCGTGCGTCCCACGCCCGAGGGCGTGAGCGTCACCATCCATGACAACGGCCCGGGCATCGACCCGGGAATCGTCGACAAGATTATGGAGCCCCACTTCACCACCAAGGCGGGGCGCGTCCGATTCGGCCTGGGCATGGGCATGTCCATCGTCCGAAGCATCATTGCCGATCATGGGGGCACCCTCACGATCGACTCTCACCCGGGATCCACGATCATGCGGATCTCGTTGCCTGCCCAATCACACGAGGAGGAATCATGACCCTGACAATCCTGTCCCTTGAGGACGAAGCAGATGTGCGCGACGCACTCGAGCGCGATCTTGAACAGTTCTGGGACAAGATCCGGCTCGAAGTCGCCGAGGACGTTGACGACGCGTGGGCCGTCGTCGACGAGATCGTCGAGGACGGGGACGAGCTGGCGCTGGTGCTGTCCGACCATCGCCTGCCTGGAAAGTCGGGCGTGGACTTCCTCGTGGAGCTCATGAAGGATGAGCGTTTCGGCGCGACCCGCACGGTCCTGGTCACCGGCCAAGCGGACCAGTCCGATACGATCCGCGCGGTCAATCAGGCGGGCCTGGACTACTACATCGGCAAGCCCTGGAACCCCGAGGAGCTGCAAACGGTCGTGCGTGACCAGCTCACGGAGTACGTGCTTGAGTCCGGCGTGAACCCCCTGCCCTACGTGAGCGTGCTCGACGGCGTGCGCGTCATGGAGGCGATCCGCTAAACGGCAGACAGAGGGCTGCCGCACAACCAACGACGGTTGCGCGGCGGCCCTTGCGGGTGTTTATTGCATGAGGCCGGGCGTGGTGGAGGGAGCGGCGAGCTCGGTATGCACCAGCGTCGTAGCGATGTCCTCGGGTAAGGGGACAGTACCTCTCACGTAGCTGACGGTGGCTTCGACACCGGCGCGCGCCGCGAGCTTGTGGATGTGTGAGATTAGCAGGGGGTTGGCCCGCCGGAGGAGATCCAGGTTGTAGCCGTATTCGCGCATGAAGCGTTCGCGCGCGGCATTTTGCTGGATACGGTTGTTCCTGCGCTGCACGTAGACGAACGACAGCCAACAGACGAGGACGAAAAAGGGGCCGGCGATAGTGAAGGAGGTGAGGAGAAATGAGAGGGGATCGGGATTCATGATGTTACTTCTGGAGAGAGACGAGGGTGTCGAGAGTCTGCTTGGACAGTCGGGTCCTGCGGCGCAGGATCTCGACGGCCCGCGTGGAATCGTCTCTTGCTTCAGCGAGCGCCTGGCGAGCCTCGTGATTGAGCCGGTCGTAGTCGAGGCTGGGAGGCCAGCTACTCAGCATCATACGGGCGTAGGCGATGAGATCTCCGACGAGGAAGGCCACGGAACCCACCCCCAGCAGTAGGAAGAGCATGTAGATCACGTTCACGGAGTTCGATGGATCGCTCATTGTTTTCTCTCTTGGATAACGTGTACGAAGGATTTTCAGGGTCACTTGCTGGCGGTCTCGTCCGGGTCGTTGCACATCGTGATGCCCTCGAAGCCGGCGGCGCCCAGCACCTGGAAGATCTCGTCGAGGAGCACCATCGGCTCGGCTGTGCCCGCCGCGAACTCGGGGTGACGGATCTCGATGGCGGCCATCCCTCGCGGGTCAGTGACCGGCTCGGTGTCGAACTTCTCCGACAGCAGACGGTTCGCCTCCTCCAAGTCGGCGGGGGAGCCGAAGGCCCAGGTCACGGCCTTGTTGCCCGCCCCCGTGGGGGTGCGCTGAATGTACATGCGTGTCATGAGGATGTGGCGGCCGTGACGGGGGAACACGTCGCCCACGCGCATGAACAGGGCGATGTCGGCCAGCTCGCCTCCCAGCGACGAATCCACGAGGGCGTACCCGTATGTGCCGATACCGCGCAGGGTCAGGGCGTCCGCGAGAAGCCCGATGACCTCGTCTCCGAAAGGTTCGGGCTGGAAGTACACGCCCTCGCCGACCTCCGGCGCGTCCGGTCCGAGGATCGTGATGTCGAAGCCGGCGTCCGCCAACGCGTCCCGCACGAGCGCCACGTTGTGCTCCGGGAAGGGGTGCAGCGCGGCCGCGTTCGCGGCGATGCGCTCGATAAACACGTAGGTGGAAAAACCAAGCTCAGCCATGCGCTCATTGTAAGCGCGCGGCAGGTCGGTCATGCGACGAGGCCGCGACGCCCCGGGTGGTCGGGTGACCACGAGGGGAGGCCACGGCCTCGTCAATGACGGAGAGTCAGCGCAGGCACAGGCCCTGTTCGTTGAGGACCTCCATGATGGGGGAGACGTGCGCCCCGCCCACGCCGATGTTGGTGGCGACCAGGTGCGTGAAGGACTCGAGGCGCGAGCCCGAGCGCAGGTCGTAGTACTCGGTGACCTCGCGGTCGTAGTCGGCCAGCGCCTGCGTGTAGGACTCGACGCGCGGGTACGTGTTCTTCGCGGTCGTGACCGACAGGGGCATGCGCGGCTTCTGGCCGGGCTCCTGGTCCGGGTGTCCTACGAGCAGGCCGACAACAGGGAAGGTCAGTTCCGGCAGCTCCAGCGCATCGACGACGCTGCGCGGATCGGCCAGGATCGAGCCGAGGTAGACGGTGCCCAGGCCCATCGACTCGGCGGCCACGACCACGTTCTGAGCGGCCAGGAGCGCGTCCTCGAGGGCCGTGAGGAACAGGTTCATCGAGGACAGGGCCTCCAAGGAGACGCCCTGCTCGGCGCGGATGCGGCTGTTGTGGTACAGGTCGGCGACGAAGATGAACAGGTCGCCCTTCGTGCCGCCCACGTAGGGCTGGCCGGACGCGGCGCCGATTGCCTCGCGCACCTGCGGGTCGGTGATGTGTAGGATCGTGCACGCCTGGAGGAACGAGGAGGTTGCGGTGTGGCGCGCCACGTCCATGAGCGTGGTGACCTCGGCCTCGGTGAGGGGCTGGTCCTTGTAGGCGCGGATCGTGCGGTGCGCGAGCTGGCTCGCAATCGTCTCGTTTGTCATGCGTTCATTCTACGATTGGGTGCGTGAAACAGATAGAGCCTTTCGGTCCTTTTGCGCTGGCAGCAAACGTCATCCCCGTGGCCGTGCCCTCCCCGGCTGGCGAGCTGAGCGGCCTGCTGACCGGCCCGAGCGCCCCCTCCCTCGTCGACGGCAGCCCCGCGATCTCTGCCGCCTCGGCCCCGGGCGCCGCGGGACGAAGCCGCGCCCTCCTCGTCCCCGGATACACGGGATCCAAGGAGGACTACTCGACCGTTCTGCCGTACCTCGGGGAGGCGGGGTGGGACGTCCTCGCCTACTCGCAACGAGGCCAGGGCGGGTCCGCCGCGCCTGCCGGTCTGGGCGCGTATGGGATGAGTGACTTTGTCGGTGACCTCATCGCCGTCGCCGAGGCCTGGGCCGGGACCACGGGTCGCGTCCATCTCGTGGGCCACTCCTTCGGTGGGATCGTCGCGCGCGCGGCCGTTGTCAAGCGCCCCGACCTCTTCGCCTCCGTCACCCTGTTCTGCTCGGGTCGGGCCGTCTACGACTGGATGAACACCCTGCCGATCCTCGACCCCCTGCCGACGGGCCCCGGCGCGCGCCAGCAGGTGCTGCGCGCCTACTTCCCCGATATGAACTTCGATGAACCCGGTGTCGGATGGGCGGAATTTCAACGTATCCGCGCGCTGGATACGGCCTCGGAAAATCTGGTGGGCATCGCCCGCATCCTCTCCCAGCTGCGCCCCGACACCCCCGCGCTCGCGGCCACGGGCGTGCCCGTGCACGTCCTGTACGGGGACCAGGATGAGATCTGGCCGCCCTCGTGCTACGCCGAGGAGGCCGCAGACCTGGGTGCCCGCGAGAGCATTATCCGAGTGGGCACGCACAGCCCGCAGCTGCAGTTCCCGCAGCAGTGGGCGGAGTTTGCCAGCTCGTACTGGGCGGACGTTGAGTCGGGGGCGCTGGTCTGGTCCATGTGACGTGAGATGGTGTGACATCGTCCCAAAACGGGCCTTGTAATGCGTATCTATGAGGATGGATGCTTAGTATGGTGGTTATGAACAAGCGTTCCATCCTTACTGCAGTGCTGGCTCTCGGCCTGGGCGTGACCGCCCTGACCGGCTGCGCCACCGATTCCGATTCCGCTCACTCCTACGTGACCCCGAAGGACGTCAAGACGGTCGAGCGTCCCATCGCTCAGATCGACGACAGCGGCATCAAGGTCCCCGAGAAGCGCGACCTGAAGATCAAGCTGGCCGAATCCGACAAGGCCGCCAAGTGGAAGATCGAGGTCTCTGACCCGACCGCGCTTGAGGTCGGCAAGTCCGAGAAGAACGTCGTCACCCTGCACCCGCTGCGTGCGCTGGGCGAGGAAGACGACCCGATCACCGTTACCCTGACCGATCCGGACGGCATCAGCACCGAGATCACCGTCGTCGTCACGCCGGGCGCCAACTGATTCCATACTGACAACGCTTCGGGCCCAGGATCTGCGGATCCTGGGCCCTGTGCGTTGTGTTCCGGCCGCTGGGTGTTAGAGAGTGTTAATAAATTCCCGCAGTGCCCGCAGCGGTAGCATCAGGTGATTCTCTGCTCCTGGGCAGGGTACAAACTGTGAGCACTGGTTGAGGTAGAAGTCGCGTGCGTGGTCGTTGGCGCAGTGGACCAGGAGGGCAGCGAATCCCACCTCATCGCTGAGCTTGTAGGCTCGCAAGAGTGCATCTTTGAGGAGAGCTGCGCCTATGCCTCGTCCCTGCGCGCGCTGGTCGACGGCGAGTCGCGCGAGGAGGAGAACTGGGCATGGCTCCGGGCGCCGACCGGGTTTAAGGGCATCTGGGAGTTTGCTGCGCTGCACTGCTCCCATCGATAGGGCATAGAAACCGAGTGTCTCTGGTTCCTGCCTCGTGACGAAAACACGAGTGTTGCCTTCTCGATGGTTCTGCCACGCAAATCGGTGGAACCAATCATCGATCTCAGTGTTGCCCGATTGGAAGCGCGATCGGTCGTCCCTCCGCTCGAGAGGCCGCGGCTCTTGCAGGACTGATACGTACATCAGTTTTTGGAGGTGCTCGGTGTGTTCAGGTCGATGTGAGTGCCGAAGGGCGAGGGGCGATCAAAGAGTTTGCGCAGCTTGGGATCGTCTGTCGGCGAGGCCGCAAGGATTTCTTCGAAGCGGGCGTGCTCCTCTTCGTTCAGAATGAAGAAGCGCTGGTCGGCGAGACGTCGCTCTGCCTCCAATGTGGCTGCGGAGAGGACGAAATCGCTGATGCTACGAGACGTGTATGTAGCCGCGCTGCGAATGAGAGTGTTCTGTTCCTCGGTGAGGCGTAGTTCCAGACGCTGTGTCTTTGCAATGCTCATATCAATTCCTCTTTCGCTCGTACGGACATTATCCGTACGTGTAGATACCTTAGCATCCGCGGTGTGAGTGGGCTAGCTCTTTCCCCTGAAAGGATCCTGGTGGGAATGGATCACGTTGTGAGTGGATGAGAAGGGGGGTGGCCAACGATGAGTTGGCCACCCCCCTTCTGGTTTCCCGTGTCTCAGTGCAGGATGCGCGCCAGGAAGTCCCGGGTGGCCTGCTCGCGCGGGTTGTCGATGACCTGCTCGGGCGGGCCCTGTTCGACGATCTGGCCGCCGCGCAGGAACACGACGCGGTCGGCCGCCTGGCGGGCGAAGCTGATCTCGTGCGTCGCCATGAGGATGGTCGAGCCCTGCTCCTTGATCTCGCGCACGAGGTCGAGGACCTCGCCGACGAGAACCGGGTCCAGTGCCGCCGTGATCTCGTCCAGCAGGAGCAGTTCCGGGTTCGTGGCGAGCGCGCGTGCGATAGCGACGCGCTGCTGCTGGCCACCCGACAGGCGATCCGGGTACTCCTTCGCCTTGTCCTTCAAGCCGATGCGGTCCAACAGCTCCATGCCGCGCTCGCGGGCGCGATCCTTCTCCCAGCCGTGCACCTTGCGGGCGGCCAGGGTCACGTTGTCCAGCACCGACATGTGCGGGAACAGGTTGTAGTGCTGGAACACGACGCCGATGCGCGCGCGGATCTTGTCAGCGTTCGCGCGCGGGTCCGTGATGTCCTCGCCGGCCAGGAAGATCTGGCCGTCGTCCACCCGCTCGAGCAGGTTCGCGCAGCGCAGCAGCGTCGACTTACCCGAGCCCGACGCGCCCAGGAGGACGACGACCTCGTGCGCTGCGACGTCCAGGTCGAGGCCGCGCAGGACGACGTTGTCGCCGAAGCGCTTGACGACGCCGACGGCGCGCAGGACCGGGGTGCTGTTGTCCGAGGTGGGGGAGGCCTCGTAATTCGTGGAGACCGACATCAGACGGCACCTCCCATCTGCTCGCGCTTACGCAGTCGGGCCGTGTACCAGTCCGACAGGCGAATGAAGGGGAACGACAAGATGATGAACAGCAGGCCGGCAACGACGTAGGACGTCATGTTGTAGGTCTTGGCCTGGACCATCTGCGCCGAACGGATCGCGTCGACTGCGCCCAGGACCGAGATCAGGCCGACGTCCTTCTGCATGGAAATGAAGTCGTTCATGAGGGCGGGCGTGACCTTGCGGATCGCCTGCGGAACGATGATCATGCGCAGCGTCTGCCCGTGGGATAGGCCCAGCGAGCGGGCCGCGTAGCGCTGGGAGGGGTGCACGGAGTCCAGGCCCGCGCGCAGCACCTCGGCGACGTACGAGGAGTACGTGAGGATCAGCGCGACCGTGCCCAGGAACGCGGTCGGGATGCGCGTCGTCGGGTTGAGCGCGGGGATGCCGAAGCCGATCAGGTAGAGGACGACCAGGAAGGGGACGCCTCGGAAAATATCCGTGTACGCCGCCGCCAGGAAGCGGATCGGGAAGAACACGGGACCAGCCAGCGTGCGGGCGGCCGCCAGCAGAGTCGCAAAGACGGCGACGCCCAGCACCGAGATCAGCAGGATCCGGATGTTCAGCCACAGGCCGGCCAGGACCTGGGGGAATGCCTCGACGAAGTACTTGCCGTTGAAGAAGGTGTTGCGGGTGGCCTCCCACCCGTCGGAGTTGACGACAACGGCGATGAGGACTCCCGCGACCACGACCGTGGAGGCCAGGGAGATGAGAATAGACCGGACCGTCTGCTTGCGCCGATAAGCGCGGCGGCCACGCTCCACCGCCGAAATGGGGGGCGTGGCCGTCGCGTCACTCGAGTAGTCACTCATGAGTGTGGGGGCCTCACTTGAGGGTGGGCACGTTCTGTGCCTCGTTCAGCCACTTCTCCTGCAGCTCGGTGAGCTTGCCGGACGAGGCCAGGCGATCGACCGCGGCGGAGACCGTGGGGGTCAGCTTGGAGCCCTTGGGCAGGACGATGCCGTACTCCTCGCCGCCCGTCGTGTCGTCGAACTGGCCGATGATGACGCCGTCATCGATCTGCGCGGCGACCATGTAGAACGCGGTCGGCAGGTCGACGACGATCGCGTCCACGCGGCCCGTCTGCAGGGCCAGGACCGTGTCGTCGGAGGAGTTGAACATCTGCAGCTTCTGGGTCAGGCCAGACTCCAGGTGATCGGAGGCGAACTGCTGCGACGTCGTGCCGGCCTGAACGCCGATCAGCACGTCCTTGAGGTCCGCGATGGACTTCGCGTCGGCGGCCGGGGTTCCGGCCTTCGTGATGATCGCCGAGGTCGTCGTGTAGTACGGGGACGTGAAGTCGACGGCGTTCTTACGCTCGTCGGTGATGGAGAACTGCTGAATGTTCAGGTCCCAGTCCTTGGCGCCGGGGGTGATCGACGAATCGAAGGTGGCGCGCACCCACTGGACGTTGTCGGCGCTGTAGCCGAGTTCTTCGGCCAGGGCGTAGATGACGGCCGACTCGTAGCCTTCGCCCGAGGCCGGGTCGTTGTCCAGGATCCACGGCGAGTAGGCGGGATCGGAGGTGGCGACGGTGAGCTTGCCTTCCGTCACGGTCGGCAGGGCGCCGGGGCCGTAGGTCTGCTCGGCATCGGCAGAAGAAGAGGAGCTCGCGCCGCCCGTGCAGGCGGCCAGGCCGAGGGCCGCGACGGCGGCGACGGCAGCGAGGGAACGGACAGAGCGGCGCATGGGGCCTCCCGGTGACGTGGGGGATTCCGCCTTGTGGGCGGGTCTGACGTGTTGAGAGTATCGGTGCGCCGAAAAATGCGCTGGCGTCATTTCGCTGCACGAAACAATGGAACGAGGCCTGGGCTAGGAAAACGTTGGAATCGTTGGGGTTTTGTGGGGGTGGGGGATGGGACACAGTGCCGCGCGGGCATGCGAAAGGGCCGGGCTGATGAGGCCCGGCCCTCCCGTGAGGTCACTTCTGGAACTTGTCCTTCAGATCGGAGATGACCTCGGTCGCCTTGTCCTTGGCGGCCTCGACGGCCTTCTCGACGTTTTCTTCGCCGAAGGTTTCCTTGGCCTTCTCGAGACCCTCTTCAGCCTGCTTCTTCAGATCTTCCAGACCCATGTTTCCTCCTTGGAACGAGCCGCTCGTATTGGTTGAGCGGATACGACCATCCTAGGGTGGAGTGTTCCGGGGCGCTGAGCGAGGTGTGTCCTCGCAAGTGGTGAACAGACGCGCCTCGTGGGTGGGGGTGAACGCGTCCCGGTCGGGCTTAGGCTCCCTCGGCGAGCTTCCAGTCGTCGAAGGTGAACTCGGGGGAGACCACGCAGGTGGCCAGCGCGTAGTCGCCGCGGGCGAAGGTGCGCTGCCAGGTGCCGGCGGGTACGAGGACCTGCACGGGGTTCGTTGGATCGGAGGCCTGCGCGCGGTCCGGAGAACCCAGCGTGACGATGCGCGGGTCGGCAGAGGGGGCGTCCCCACTGCCTCCCAGGTGCACCTCGAGGGCTCCGGGC
>CALBAF010000187.1 GCA_937926415.1 uncultured Actinomyces sp. | reverse complement strand
TGGCGGAGAGCGCACACGACGCGTGCGTGGGCTACCTCTCATTTCCGAGGTCGGGGCTGGTATTACGCGGCATGTGACCCGCCGACGCGCATCTCGGTTGGACAAAGCGCCGCTTTATCCACTAATGTTCGTCAGGCAGGTTTTCCTGCGTAGGGCAGTGGCGCAATTGGTAGCGCACCGGTCTCCAAAACCGGCGGTTGTGGGTTCGAGTCCCGCCTGCCCTGCGGATTAGGCTGATCATTTTCGTAGGAGGATTCCCATGGCCGATCGTGTTGCCTCGGACGCTGAATCCTCGCGCCGAGATCGCACTAAGAATGCGGCGACCCGCAAGCGTAGCGAGGCTGCCAAGGAGCAGACGAAGCGCCCCGGTTTCTTCGGTGGCATCTGGCTCTTCTTCAAGCAGGTCATCGACGAAATGAAGAAGGTTACCTACCCCACGGCATCCGAAACCTGGACGTACTTCCTCGTCGTCGTTGTGTTTGTCGCCGCAATCATGCTTTTCGCTGGCCTACTCGACTTCGGATTCGGTAAGCTAAGCGCATTGATCTTCGGCTGAGACCGACGAACCCGCCCGCAGGACACTGCAGGCGGGTTTCTTCTACGGTCCGGCCCCATTTGCAGGAGGGAAACGTCGTGAACGACGAAAACTACACCGAGGAACAGGCATTCGAGGAGCACCAGGAAGAGGTGCAGCAGGAGAGTGCCGAGGCGCTGGCCGACGGAGCCGCCCAGGAAGTCGTCGATGAGGTGACCGAGGAAGTCGCCGAGAAGGAGACCGAATCGGACGACGAGGCCCCGGCCTCGGCCGAAGAGGAAGCGATCGCCAAACTGCGCCGCAAGCTCTACATGTCTCCCGGCGACTGGTACGTCATCCACACCTACTCCGGCCACGAGCGCAAGGTGAAGGCCAACCTCGAGCAGCGCATCACCACGCAGAACATGGAAGACTACATCTTCGCCGTCGAGGTCCCGGACGAGTACGTCATGGAGTACCGCGGCAACGCCAAGAAGCGCGTGCGCCACGTGCGTATCCCCGGCTACGCGATCGTCTGCATGGACTTCAACGAGGCCTCGTACCGTGTCGTCAAGGAAACCCCCGCCGTCACCGGCTTCGTGGGTGACCAGCACAACCCCGTGCCGCTCTCGATCGACGAGGTCGTCATGCTCCTGACGCCCAACGTCCTCGAGGAAGCCGCCGAGGCCGCCAAGGATCAGCCCGCCCCCGTCCAGGTCGTCCAGACCCAGTTCGAGGTCGGCGAGATCGTCACCGTCACCGACGGACCTTTCGAGACCATGTCGGCCACGATCTCCGAGATCATGCCCGAGACCCAGAAGCTCAAGGTCCTCGTCACCATCTTCGAGCGCGAGACGCCGCTCGAGCTCGGCTTCGACCAGGTGGAGAAGCTCGAGCAGTGACATCACGCACCCGGACTTGGGATCAAGCCCGGAATCGCGTTATGATTCACTTTTGTGTGCGTAGGGCGCACTATGCCCACTGAAACCCAGTGAGCTGACGCCAAACGCTCCGCCCTGACCGACACCCGTCGGCCAGAACTTCAGAAGAAAGACCCGCATTCATGGCACCGAAGAAGAAGGTCACCGGCCTGATCAAGCTTCAGATCGCAGCCGGCGCCGCTACCCCCGCACCGCCCGTCGGCCCCGCTCTGGGCCAGCACGGCGTGAACATTGTCGAGTTCACCAAGGCTTACAACGCGGCCACCGAGTCGCAGCGTGGAAACATCATCCCCGTTGAGATCACCGTCTACGAGGATCGTTCCTTCACGTTCGTCCTCAAGACGCCGCCCGCCGCTGAGCTCATCAAGAAGGCTGCTGGCATCCAGAAGGGTTCCGGCACCCCCAACACCGTCAAGGTTGGTTCGATCACGATGGATCAGGCTCGCGAAATCGGCGAGTCCAAGATGGCTGACCTCAACGCCAACGATGTCGAGGCTGCGGCCAAGATCATCGCCGGCACCGCCCGTTCCATGGGCATCAACGTCGAGGGCTGACCTCAACCAACCCCCCCGTGGTAGGGCAGGCGCTGCCCGACACCCACGACTGCAAGGAGAAGAAGCAGAATGACCAAGCGCTCCAAGAGCTACCGCGCAGCGGCCGAGAAGGTCCACGCGGACGTGCTGTACACCCCCTTCGAGGCCATGAAGCTGGCCAAGGAGACCACCGTCACCAAGTTCGACTCGACCGTTGAGGTCGTCCTCCGACTGGGTGTCGACCCCCGCCAGGCGGACCAGATGGTCCGTGGCACCGTTTCCCTGCCGCACGGCACCGGCAAGACCGCCCGGGTCTTGGTCTTCGCCGTTGGTCCGCGCGCTCAGGAAGCGATCGACGCAGGCGCCGACGAGGTCGGCGGCGACGAGCTCATCGAGAAGGTTGCCAAGGGCTACACCGACTTCGATGTCGCCGTTGCTACCCCCGACCTCATGGGCAAGGTTGGCCGCCTCGGCCGCGTCCTCGGCCCCCGTGGCCTCATGCCGAACCCCAAGACGGGCACCGTGACCATGGACGTCGCGAAGGCCGTCAAGGAGATCAAGGGTGGTCGTATCGAGTTCCGCGTCGACAAGCACGCCAACCTGGCGTTCATCGTCGGCAAGGCCTCCTTCACCGCCGAGCAGCTGACCGAGAACTACGCCGCCGTCCTGGACGAGGTGCTGCGTCTCAAGCCGACCTCCTCGAAGGGCCGCTACCTGCTCAAGGGCGCTGTCGCCACGACGATGGGCCCCGGCATCCCGCTGGATGTCACCAAGGTCAAGGACCTCATCGAGAAGTGAGTCTCACTCGCTGATGAAGCATCCGGGCCCCGCGCAGCACTGCTGTGCGGGGCCTTGCCTTTTGTATCTGACCTTCATCCTTTCCCAAAAATATCGCACGTAATTC
>CALBAF010000186.1 GCA_937926415.1 uncultured Actinomyces sp. | reverse complement strand
ACGAAGTGAGGTCGCCTAGCCTCGCGGGCGGCCGGGCCTCCGGCGCCCGGAACACGAGCATCGCCACAACCAATGTTTCACGTGAAACATCCGCCCAACCACCGTCCTCGTTACCCCGTATGGCCTGGAAAGTGGCACACTTGACCTATACGGTTCTACGCAACTTCATGCAAAGGATGGCATGCCTTGACTCAGCCTTCGACCAACGGCGGCACCCCGGCCTCGTCCGGGCGGACGCCCGCGCAGGGAAACCGCCTCGACCCCTGGTACGACGTCTACGCGGACCGCGCTCACAACCTGCGAGCATCCGAGATCCGCGCGCTCTTCTCCGTCGTCTCGCGCCCCGAGGTCGTCTCCCTCGCCGGCGGCATGCCGAACCTGAAGGACCTGCCCCTCGATAAGCTCGCGGCGTCCGCGGAGAAGCTGATCCGCAACCACGGCGCGCAGGCCATGCAGTACGGCAGCGGCCAGGGCTGGGAGGTGCTGCGCGAGCGCATCACCGAGGTAATGGCCTACGACGGCATCGTCGGCGCCGACCCGGACGACGTCGTGGTCACGACGGGCAGCCAGCAGGCCCTCGACCTTGTCACGGAGCTCTTCGTAAACCCGGGCGACGTCATCCTCGCCGAGGCCCCCTCCTATGTGGGCGCGCTGGGCGTCTTCCGCGCGCGCCAGGCGGACATCGTGCACGTCCCCATGGACGAGAACGGCATCATTCCCGAGGCCCTGGTGGAGACCATCCGCGACGTGCGCGCCTCGGGCCGCACGATCAAGTTCATCTACATCATCCCGAACTACCACAACCCCGCCGGCGTGACGCTGTCCGCCGAACGTCGCCCGATCATCGCCGAGATCTGCCTGCGCGAGCACGTCCTCATCGTCGAGGACAACCCCTACGGCCTACTCGGCTTCCACAACGATCCCCTGCCGGCCATCGCCTCGTACAGCCCCGAGGGCGTCGTCTACCTGGGTTCGTTCTCGAAGATGTTCGCTCCCGGCTTCCGTATCGGCTGGGCGTACGCGCCGCACGCGATCCGCGCGAAGCTGGTCTTAGCCCTCGAGTCTGCGATCCTGTGCCCGTCGATGGTGGGCCAGATGGCGATCGCCGACTACCTGAGCAACTACGACTGGTACGGCCAGGTCAAGTCCTTCCGCTCGATGTACGCGGAGCGCTGCCGCGCGATGCTCACCTCGCTCGAGGAGTACATGCCGTCGTGCACGTGGACCGTGCCAGACGGCGGCTTCTACACGTGGGTGACGCTGCCCGAGGGCCTCGACGCCAAGGCCATGCTGCCTCGCGCCGTGCGCGCCCAGGTCGCGTACGTGTCGGGCACGGCGTTCTACTACGACGGATCGGGCTCAAACCACCTGCGCCTGTCCTTCTGCTACCCCACCCCCGAGGATATCCGCGAGGGCGTGCGTCGCCTCTCGACGGTCGTCAACGCGGAGAAGGAAATCGTCGACATGTTCGGTACGGCTTCGGGCAACGAGGCCGGGGCCGGGTCCGACCGCTAAGAATTACCTGAGGAGACACCCCCATGGCTACCAAAGTTCTGATCATCGCTGGCGGTCTGACGCACGAGCGTGATGTGTCGGTTCGTTCGGGTCGTCGCGTCGCGAACATCCTGACGCAGTTCGGCTACGAGGTGCGTATTTCCGACGTGGATGCGTCTCTCGCGGACGCCATCTCATCCTTCTCCCCCGACGTCGTGTGGCCGCTGGTTCACGGCTCGATCGGCGAGGACGGCTCCCTGCAGTCCTTCCTGGAGTCGGTGGGAATCCCCTTTGTGGGCTCGTCCTCGGTGCAGGCGATGCTCGCCTCGAACAAGCCCACGGCGAAGGCTCTGCTGGGCTCTGCGGGCCTCGCAACGCCCGGCTGGGTGACCCTCCCCCAGGCGATTTTCCGCCAGCTGGGAGCCTCTCACGTGCTGTCTGCTCTCGAGGGTTCGGTGTCCTTCCCCGTCGTCATCAAGCCGACGGATGGTGGCTCCGCGCTCGGTATTTCGACCGCACAGGACGCTAAGGCTCTGCGCCGCGCGATGGTGGATGCCTTTGCCTACGGCCAGCGCCTGATGGTCGAGCAGCGCATCAACGGCCGCGACGTAGCCGTTTCCGTCGTCGATCTGTGGGACGGCCCCGTAGCCCTACCCACAGTCGAGGTCCACACGGATCGTGGCCGCTACGACTACGACGCCCGCTACACGACCGACGAGACCGAGTACTTCGTTCCGGCTCGCCTTTCCGACGAGCTTCTCGCGGACCTCCAGGCCGCGGCCGTCGAGGCCCACACGACGCTGGGCCTTCGCGACCTGTCCCGTATGGACTTCGTGGTCGACGACGAGGGCACTTGCTGGTTCATCGACGCGAATGTTGCCCCCGGCATGACGGACACGTCGCTTCTCCCCCAGGCCGCTGACGCGCTCGAGGACTCCTCTTTCGCTCAGCTGTGCGCCGATATCGTTGACTTCGTGGCCGGTGGCCGCGACGTCGACAGCGTCGACTACGTGATCGACGAGGACGAGGCCAGCGCCGACGAGGCATCTTCCGACGAAGTCGCCGATTAAGCCACTACTCTTTCAGAAGAACTGTGGGCCCGGGAGGATGATCCTCCCGGGCCCACATGTTTCACGTGAAACATCGTGAATGAGGAATGCGCGCACTCCGATTGGCAACAGCCACACGCGATGAAATGTGCACGCGATACGCTAGCATCACTCAATCAGGGCAAAATTCCGTTCTCTGTACGCCTCTGTGTCGTTTTCGCAATTCAGAGTGCAACCTCGTTTCGCCGATACAGATGCCCTCAGAAAAGGAATCCAAGATCCTTCAGACGCGCTTCAGCATCCTCAACGCCGTGCCAGACGATGCCCTTCACTCCGAGCAGCTCGGCCGCGCGGACGTTTTCGCGACGGTCATCGATGAAGACAACATCTTCGTGAGGCATATCGAGCCGTACGAGCACGTCACGGTAGATGCCGCGAGACGGCTTACAGATCCCGTAGTCACACGAGAAGGCGAAGAAGTCGAAGAGGCTTCCCCACTCCGAGCGACGAATCGCCTTCGCAATGGGATACGGCGCGTTGGACAGAATGCCGACGCGTACGCCCTGTCGGCGCAGCCGGCGCACAAGATCAAGAGTTTCTGCATTTGCCGTCGCCATGCGGGACGCATCGAGCGCAACAAGCTCCTTCAGAAGGGCACTGGAAGGCTCGGGCTGACCGCAATCTCCGGCGATACGGTCCCAAAATTCACGATCGGACATTCCGGCGTCGTACGCGCCACGATGGGTCCACATCGCCTGGTCTACGAGCGTGGTGAGACCTCGAGAGCCGTCGCCGAACAACTCGGCGATAGCGTGCGGGTTCGGGTGGGTATCGACGAGGACGCCACCGACATCGAAAAGCACGGTGCGCGAACTGCCCTGGGCGTTCATGCCTTTCGCTCCTTCTAGTACTGCGAGGGCCCGACGAGGGACCCTTTAAAGGTAGTTTAAGCATTAATTCATTCGAAGATTAGCTCAAGAAATGTCGCGTTGGAAACATACTGTGCTTGATCAGCGAAAATAACTATGAAGTTAGATCAGTGAAGGATAAGGTCTGCAATTCGCTGAAGATCCTCGGATCCTGCGAACTCGATGACGATCCGGCCCTTCTTGCGTCCCTCGGTGATGGTCACGCGCGTATCGTACGCATCAGAGAGCGCCGAAACGACGCTCTCCCCCAGCTGCGAGAGAGGGCGCTGCTGGCGGGCACGCGGACGCGGCGTTGCCTTCGCCTTGCCGAGGCGAACGATCTCTTCGGTGGTACGCACGGAGAGACCCTCGGCGACTATGCGCTCAGCCAATCGTTCCATTTCCTCGGGCGTCGACAGTGACAGCAGCGCACGGGCGTGGCCGGCGGTGATGACCTGAGCGGCAACCTTCTTCTGAACGGACGGCGGAAGCTTCAGGAGACGCAGGGTATTGGCAATCTGCGGGCGCGAGCGGGCGATTCGCTTGGCGAGCTCTTCCTGAGTCGCCCCGAAATCCGCCATGAGCTGCTGATATGCGCTCGCCTCTTCCAACGGGTTGAGCTGGGCCCGGTGGAGGTTTTCCAGGAGCGCGTCGCGGAGTAGATCCCCGTCTTCGGTCTCCCGGATGATTGCCGGAATCGTGGTTTCGCCGGCGAGCTCGGAGGCACGCAGACGGCGCTCACCCATGATCAGTTCGTAGCGCGCGTCAGGCTTTTCAGCGAGGAACTCGGTGAGCTTCTCGGAGCGACCCTCCGCGGGAATACTGCGAACGACGACGGGCTGGAGAACGCCGACCTCCTTGATAGAGGCCGAGAGTTCCTTCAGATCATCCTCGTCGAAGACCTCACGAGGCTGCTTCGTGTTGGGAACGATCTGATCGATCGCAATTTCAGCGAAGGATGCACCGGGTACCGGAAGAAGCTCATGATCGACGGATGTTTCACGTGAAACAATCTGTTCTTCACGCTTATCTGCTTCCTTCACGGAACCGCCTTGAGCGGGCACACTCGCCGCCTTCTGGTGGGAATCTGAGCCATTGATTCCACCGCCGAGGGCGCTGCGAGAGCCGCCACCGCGTCGTCCACCAGCCGCCTCGACGGACGGCATCGACGGGCGCTTCTTCTTCGACGAGGCAGTGCCACGCTTGGGCTGCAAAAGGTCCTTTGCAGAACCTCCACGCTTGCCGGCGGAGTTGCCTTCGGGGAAGAACACGTCCAGGGGACGGGAGGGCGCGGAGGGTGCGTTGTGCGGCGTCTGCTCACTGGCCTGAGGAATGAGAGCGCCAAGACCACGGCCGAGGCCGGTGTGCTTGCGAGCGCCCTTACGACCCTCAGACTTCGGTGCTGCATCCGCCATTGCAATACTCCTTCAATTGCGTCGGTTTATTGTTTCACGTGAAACAATGGCATGCGCTCAGCTGATAAGCGGCTTTGATCACTTTGTTGCACCAATGCTCACGCATGGTGAGTAATACGTTCCGATCTGCGGAAACAAGCGGAAAACTCCAAATGTTTCACGTGAAACAATCACTCCTCGGAGGCTGTGACTCGCTGACACAGCTCCAGAGCTGCCTTCCGATACGCGATTGCTCCCACGTTACGCGGATCGTACGTAACGACCGTCTGCCCATAGCTGGGCGCCTCGGAAATGCGCACAGAACGCGGAATGACGGTCTCAAACGTGTGATCCGGGAAGTGCGAGCGAACCTCACTCTCGACCTCCTCAGAGAGCTTCGTGCGCTTGTCTGCCATGGTGAGCAGCATGCCTGAGACACGCAGTCCGGGGTTGAGATCCACACCGATGCGTTCGACGGTGTTCCACAGCTGGCTGAGGCCTTCCAGGGCGTAATACTCGGCCTGGATCGGAATCATGACCTCGTCGGCGGCGACCATGACGTTAAGCGTCACGAGGCCGAGGGACGGCGGGCAGTCGATGAGGACGATATCGATGTCGGCGTGCTCAGAAACATATTCGCGCAGCGCCTCACGAAGGCGGTACTCACGACGCTCGACGTCGACGAGCTCAATCTCGGCACCGGAAAGATCGATCGTGGCCGGGCAGACCATGATCCCCTCGATATCGGGGCAGGGCTGCACGACGTCGGCAACGCTGGCACCACCGATAATGACGTCATAGGTGGACGGCGTACCGGCGGGGTGAGGGACGCCGAGCGCGCTCGAGGCGTTTCCCTGGGCATCCGCATCGACGACCAGGACGGAGAGGCCACCCATAGCGAGGCCGGCCGCGAGATTCACGGCAGACGTCGTCTTGCCGACGCCACCCTTCTGGTTCGCGACGGCGATGATGCGCGTGTGCTCGGGGCGCGGGAACGTCGCGCGCTCGAGCATGGCCAGATCGCGCATATTGCGTTCGATCTGATTCGACAAAGGGGTGTTGTTGGTACTCACGTGACACCTTCCTAGATACTGCCCCTAGTTTACGGGCAGACGCACACACTTCCAGCACGAAAAGCCCGGGATGCATCCAGGCGCACACAATCTCGGCACGCCGCCGATCAACGCCATAAATTTCGTTCTGTAGGATCGATTCTCCCAGCGAAGCACACGGGAGCGACAAACTGTCAATCGAGAGAATCGATCTGACACAACACCACGCCAATGTGGCCTACATCACTATATGAGAGGAGTGCCGCAGCAACCGCCACGGCGCTCCTCTCCCCCACTGGGGACGCGTTACTTAATGCGCGTGCAGACGACCACGTACGTGGACTCGTCCTCCATGATGGAGGGCACCTCGTGGATCTCGGCGCGCAGGTGGTGACGACGCAGCTCGGCCTCGGCCTCCTCCACCTCGATGGGCGCGCGACGGCCCTTGAGGGCCACGAGCGATCCGCCGGGAGCAATGAGCTTGGAGGTCATGCGCACGAGCTTGCTCATGTTGGCCACGGCGCGGGCGGTGACCACGTCGGCCTTGCCCTTGCCGCGCAGCTCCTCAGCGCGCGCCTGGTGGATCGTCACGTTGTCGAGGCCCAGGTCCTCCACAACGTCCATGAGCCACTCGACGCGGCGCGCCATGGGCTCGGCCAGGTGCACGTCGAGCTCGGGTCGGCATGCTGCGATGACGATACCCGGCAGGCCGGATCCTGAGCCGACGTCGAGGACCTGACGTCCGTCCTTGCGCGGCATGAAGTCCAGGACGGCGGCAGAGTTGACGATGTGGCGCGACCAGATGCGTTCCATGTCGCGCGGGCCGAGGAGGCCGCGGATCTCGCCTTCCTCCTCGAGCATGCGCGCGAATTCGGCAACCTCGGCGAAGGCCGGCCCGAAGAAGTCGCGGACGGCCTGCGTAGGCTCTTCTGGGACGAAGGGGTCGCCGACCTGGCGACCCCTTCCCGTCCCGTTCGGGTTCTCACTCACCGTCGGTGCCCTCGGGGAGGATGACCACGCGGCGGTGGGGCTCGGCGCCCTCGGACTCGGAGGTCAGGCCCTCGTCGGCGACCACGTCGTGGCACACCTTGCGCTCAAACGGGTTCATGGCGTCGAGCTTGACGGCCTCACCTGTGGCGCGCACGCGGGCGATGGCCTCGCGGGTGATGTCCTGCAGCTCTTCCTTGCGCTCGGCGCGGAAGCCTGCAATGTCGAGCATGAGGCGCGAGCGCTCGCCGGTCTCGGTCTGGACGGCCAGACGGGTGAGCTCCTGGAGGGCGTCCAGGACCTCGCCGTCGTCGCCCACGAGGCGGTCGAGGGCATCGGGGTCGTCGGCGACGATCTCGACCGAGGCGCGGCCGTTTTCGACGTCGATCTCAATGTCGCCGTCGAGGTCGGCGATGTCAAGCAGCTCTTCCAGGTAGTCGGCGGCGATTTCGCCTTCTTCTTCGAGGCGGGTCAGCTTGTCTGCGTTGTCGTCACTCATGACGTGTCCTCCGTAGTGGGGAATGGGGTCTTGCTGGTGTCCAGGTTACCGGCTGGGGGCCTGGAACCGTGAATCTATGGTGCTCAGCGCTTGTTGCCGCGGCGGCGTGCCTTGCGGCGCTCGATGCGGCGGCGCTCGATTTCCTCGGCGCTCAGCGAGCCGTGGCCGGAGGCGCTGTCGCTGGCCTCGGACGCATTCTTAGACGAGGCCTTGGCGGACTCGCGCTCGAGGGTGCGGCGGTCGCGGACCTGCTTCTGGAGCTCGGCGCGCTGGGCGGAAGCTTCCTGCTTGGCGAGGCGCTTCTCGACGGCCAGGGTGAGGCCGTGCATCCACTGCTCGTCGGGCAGGGTCGTCCACTTCTGGGTGGCCAGGTTTCGGTAGACGGTGACGATTTCGCCGGCGCTCATGGAGGCCGGGAAGTCGGAGGCGACGCGCTGCTTCTTGGCCTTGGAGCGAAGCTCGGCGAGCGTGCGCTCGTTGAGCTCGTCGATGCGCGGATCGGAGCCGGCAACGCCCAAGGCGGCGCGCTCACGGTCGTAGTTCTGGAAGAAGGGCTTGGCCCATTCCTGGTAGGCGGACTCGCGGGACTCCAGCAGGTCGGCGTAGGCCGGGGAGCCGGGGGTCGGCATGACCTTGATGGTCCAGAGGGACTGGCCGAGGGCCCAGAAGGAGGCGGTCACGGTGTAGATGACGACGCCCATCTGGAAGAACGCGCCGGAGAAGATGAACATCAGCGGCATCACGTACATCATGGAGCGCTGCGACTGAGCCATCGGGTTGTCGCCCATGTCTGGCATGTTGCGCGAGAAGGACAGGCGCATGGAGGCGAACTGCAGGACGACCATGAGGACGATGGCAGCGATGAAGACGGTGACGGCCGCGGGCTGATCCCAGGAGTCGCGCAGCGTGTGCGAAAGCGGAACGCCAAAGACGGTGGAGTTGACGATCTCGGAGGAGACCGACTCGGTGAGCGGGCCGAGGTGGTTGGTCGCCTCACCGCGGTAGGTGTAGGTGCCGTCGGAGATGGAGGACACCGCGATGATCGCGCGATACATGCCGAAGAGGACGGGCATCTGTACGAGCATCGGCATGCAGGAGGCGAAGGGCGAGACCTTGTGCTTGCGCTGCAGGGCCTGGGTCTCTTCCATCATCTTCTGACGGCTGACCTGGTCCTTCTTACCCTTGTACTTCTCCTGGATCTTGCGCATCTCAGGCTGGATGGCCTGCATCGCGCGCGAGGAGCGGATCTGCTTGAGGAACAGCGGGATGATGGCGATGCGCACCAGGATGGTGAGCAGGACGATGGACAGGACCCACGCCATGCCGGAGCCGGAGGACATTCCGAGCAGCACGAGGAAGTTGTGGATCCACACCCACAGCCACGAGAGGGCCCACGCGAAGGGGTGGAGAATTGCGTCGAACATAGTTTTCGCTTTCGCCGTGGCGCCGAAGCGCCGCTGTTTCGTTGTTCCTTAGAGTCCTGAGGCCGTGTCCGGCTCGGTCAGGTCGTGCTCCGGGTCGAGTCCCATGGGGTCGGGGCGGACCCAGTTGTCGTGCCCAGCCCAATCCTCGGGTGGAATCCAGGGGTCGGGCTTCCAGCGTCCACGCTCTGGTACGTGGTCCACTCCCCCGTGGCTCCAGGGGTTGCATCGAACCAACCGCCAGGTCGCGAGGATGAGCCCCTTGATGGGTCCGTGAACGCGAATGGCCTGGAGTGCGTAGGTGGAGCAGCTGGGTGCGTATCGACACCGGGGGCCGAGGGCCGGGGAGATGTAGCGCTGGTAGGCGACGATGGGTGCGGACACGAGAGCGCGAAGCGCCCGGCCCGCCGTGTTCATCGTGCGTCCCACTTACGCCACGCTCGCGCCATCACGCGGTCGAGATGTTCGCCGAGTTCCTTGGAGGGGACGCCGAGGGCCTTGTGTGAGGCCCTCACGACGACCCGTGCTCCTTCGGGGAGGTCGGCGATCCTTTCGCGCATGAGGTGGCGCAGCTGCCGCTTGACGCGATTACGTCCGTTGGCGCGCTTGATTTCCCGCTTGGGTACGACGAAACCGACGAGGCGACTGTTGCGTTCCTCGTCGGCTCGGACGTGGACGACGACCAGCGGATCCCCTGCTCGCGTTCCCTGTCGGATCGCGGCGGTGAAGTCCGCTGGGTCAACCATGCGGTGCGCGCGCGGCAGCACCGGGGTGTCTCAGGCGGACAGCTTGGCGCGGCCCTTGCGGCGGCGGGCAGCCAGAATGGCGCGGCCGGCGCGGGTCGACATGCGCAGACGGAAGCCGTGCGTCTTGGAACGACGACGGTTGTTGGGCTGGAAGGTCCGCTTGGTGGTCACGGCAATTCTCCTCGGCGGGGAGTTGTTTCCCACTCGGTATCGGTTGGGCTATCGACGCGCAGCACGCGCCATAGCAGGGACGCACGCCCGAAATGGGCGCAAACAAGATCCAAGACTAAGCGGATGAGCGCGGCTCGTCAACGCGGCAAGCCTACCCACCGCGTCACACACAGTATCCACAACTGTGCAAATCGCTGTGAATTTCAACCATCCACAGAAGGTGTATGACGACGGTTATCCACAGGCTGTGTGTATTTTTGCTTTCCGCACGCTACTGCGGACCCAAAGTTGTAACTACAGAGCTGTGATTCTGTGACAGTTCTCCACAGTGTCATCCCCAGTCTGTGCATAACATGTGCGCGGACTACACTGCGATAATGTAGGAGCGTCACGCACATCACCGAGAAGTCGTGACCGAACTCACCCATATTTGTGACCGGAGGTTGCTGTGGAGCCGGATTCCCTCACACGCGCGTGGGCTGCGGCCCTGGATGCAGTCCCCACCGACGAGCTGGGGCCCGTCGCGACGTCGATGCTGCGCTCGGCGCGTCCCCTCGGCGACATCGAAGGAACGATCCTCCTCGCCGTCCCCAACGATTTCACCAAGCAGTGGATCGAAGATAAGGCACAGTCGAAGCTGACGACCGCCCTGTCCGTGCACCTGGGTCGCACCGTACGCATCGCTATCACCGTCGATCCCTCCCTGGAGGTCGTCACGGAAGAAGAGGAAGAGGAGGAACCCCTCCCCGTCGCTCCCGCACCCGCGGCCGCCCCGGCCTCGTCGAGCGATGACGACGAGGAACACCACTCCCCCGCCCTCGTCACCGCGCCCACCGACTCCGGCCCGACCCACCTGAACCCGAAGTTCACCTTCGACACCTTCGTCATCGGCCCGTCGAACCGTTTCGCGCACGCCGCCGCGCTGGCCGCCTCGGAAACCCCGGGTACGGCCTTCAACCCCCTCTTTATCTACGGCGACTCCGGCCTGGGTAAGACGCACCTGCTCCAGGCCATCGGCCACAACGCGCTGTCGATGATGCCCCACCTGAAGGTTCGCTACGTCAACTCCGAGGAGTTTACGAACGAGTTCATCAACGCGATTCGACTCAATAAGACGGATAACTCCCAGGTCGAGGCCTTCCACCGCCGCTACCGCGAGCTCGACATTCTCCTTATCGACGACATCCAGTTCATCGGTGATAAGGAGCAGACGGTCGAAGGCTTCTTCCATACCTTTAATGCGCTGCACAGCGCGAACAAGCAGATCGTCCTGACCTCGGACCTGCCCCCGGCCCAGCTCAAGGGTTTCGAGGACCGCATGCGCTCGCGCTTCTCCTCGGGCCTGCTCGTGGACGTTCAGCCGCCGGACCTGGAGACCCGCATCGCGATCCTCCATAAGAAGGCGGACGCCGAAGGCCTCGAGGTCACCCCTGAGGTGTTTGAATACGTGGCCTCGCGCATCTCCTCGAACATCCGTGAGCTCGAGGGCGCGCTCGTACGCATCGGCGCGTGGGCGTCGCTGTACCAGGAGCGCATTGACTTGAACCTCGCCCAGATGATGCTCAAAGACTTCGTGTCCAACCCGGACGACAACGAGATCACCGTCAGCCTCATCATGAGCCAGTGCGCCGTCTACTTCGGCGTCACGATCGAGCAGATGGGATCCTCGGAACGCAGCCACAACGTCGTCGAGGCCCGACAGATCGCCATGTACCTGTGCCGCGAGCTCACCGACCTGTCGCTGCCCAAGATCGGGCAGGCCTTCGGGCGCGACCACACGACGGTCATGCACGCAAACAAGAAGATCTCCAAGCTCATGAAGGAAAAGCGCGAGACCTTCAACCACGTGTCGGAGCTTACAAATAGGATTAAGCAGAAGGCCAGGGAGTCGTGAAAACCGCGCGGGCTCTGACGAAAGTCGGCGCCCGCGCGAGATTCACAGGAGTTGTGCACAAATGGTGCACGAAGGCGCTCACGCTGTGTAGAAAAGAGCCGCCCCTGTGAATCTCAAAAAGTTGTCATTTTCTTCGTGCACAGGTCGACGTGACGAATCCACAGCCTCGTCCCATAATGACAACACAGAGATTTGATTGAATTTCCAACGCATAAGGGAGTTATCCACAGAACTCACAGCCCTTATGATGGAAGGGAAGTCAAATGACAAAATTTTTTTCACAGGCCTCCGTACAACAATGGCGCGGCCGGCGCTGCCTGCCACTGCGCGCGAGGCACTTTTCCTGCCCCACGTGGGCACACTTGTGGGTAAAGTAGTGTCCGATCCGTTTTGTGTTTTGGAGGCAGCTATGAAGTTCACCGTCGCCCGCGATGTTCTGGCCGAAGCCGTGTCGTGGACCGCCCGCGCGCTCCCCGTGCGTCCGGCATCGCCGATCCTGGCAGGCGTGCGCATCAAGGCTGAAGGCGACGAGCTGACCCTGTCCTCCTTCGACTATGAGGTCTCCGCGAACTCGCACATTCCCGCGACGGTCGACGAGGCCGGCGAGGTCCTGGTGTCCGGCCGCCTCCTGGCAGACATCTCCAAGTCCCTGCCCTCCAAGCCCGTGTCTGTCGAGCTCGACGGCCAGAAGGTGAACCTGGTCTGCGGCTCCTCGCACTTCACCCTCGCGGTCATGCCCCTCGACGAGTACCCGCTGCTGCCCGCACAGCCCACGGGCATCGGCGCGATCGACTCCTCGACGCTGTCGCAGGCCGTGTCCCAGGTGTCGATCGCCGCGTCGCGCGACGACACGCTGCCCCTGCTGACGGGCGTGCGCATCGAGATCAACGGCCCGGCGATCACGCTGCTGGCCACCGACCGCTACCGCCTCGCCATGCGCGAGCTGGATTGGGAGCCCACCGACACCTCGATCGAAGAGGTCGCACTGGTTAAGGCCCGCATCCTCCAGGACGTCGCCAAGTCGATGACTTCGGGCGCCAAGGTCGAGGTCGGCCTGTCCGGCGATTCCCAGCCAGGCGCCTCCTCCCTCATCGGCTTCACCGCTCAGGGACGCCGCACCACCTCGACGCTCATGGATGGCGACTACCCCGCCGTGCGTCGCCTTTTCCCCGACACCACGCCGATCCAGGCCGTCGTCGATCGCCACGCCCTCCTCGAGGCCGTCAAGCGTATGTCGCTGGTCGCCGAGCGCAAGACCTCCGTGCGCCTGGCATTCACCGAGGGCCAGCTGGTCCTCGAGGCCGGCCAGGGCGACAACGCCCAGGCCTCCGAGGCCATCGAAGCGACCCTGAACGGCGACGACATCTCGACCGCGTTCAACCCGCAGTTCCTCATCGACGGCCTGCAGGTCCTGGACACCGACTACGTGCGCTTCGGCTTCACCCACCCCACGAAGCCCGCCGTCATCACGGGCCAGAAGAAGGCCGACGAGGGCGAGGTCACGCAGTTCCGCTACCTGCTGATGCCCATCCGCTTCGGCATCTGACGTGCGCGTCTCCCACCTGGCCCTCGACGACTTCCGCTCCTGGAAGCACGGGGTCGTCGAGCTGCCCGAGGGCCCCACGGTCCTCGTCGGCGCGAACGGCCAGGGAAAGACGAACCTCGTCGAGGCGCTCGCCTACCTGTCCACCTTTTCGTCGCACAGGGTCGGCGCTGAGGGCGCGCTCGTGCGCATCCCCATCGACGAGGCCGAGGCCGCCCTCGGTTCGGTCCGCGGAGTGGGCGTGTGCCGGGTGCTACGCGCCCTCAAGGTCGAGCGGGTGAGCGTGAACGCCGATGTGTGCCGGGACATCGATACCCCCGTGGATGTGGTCTGGTGGGAGGCCTCTCTCAGTCGATGATGTGTCGACGATGCTGTCATCCTCACAAAGCGCCGCCCGCTTGAAAAGCCGCACTCGAGCGTGCCCCCCACAATTCCGCACGTAATTCCCATGTCAACCTTTCGGGTTTTGAAATGGGAGCCTTGGTATTTCAACGTTTTCTTAATGCCTAAGAAAAGTCAGGGAAGCCAAATTACGTGCGACTATGAGGGGGAGGGGACGGAAGAGGGAGGGGGGATCAGCGCTGTTCGTCGAGCTGGTGGAAGATCGCGGTGAGGAGGGGCGTGACCACCTCGAGGGTGTCGAGCGCTCCGCCGCGCGAGCCGGGGGAAGAGATGATGAGCGCGCCCGAGGAGTCGCGTGCGGTGACGCCGACGACCTCGCGGGACAGGCCCGACAGGGGAGTGTTCGTCAGGCCGTGGGCGCGGATCTGCTCGGCGATGCCGGGAATCTCAACCTCGATGATCGAGCGGACGACCTCGGGCGCGTAGTTGCCCACGCCGAAACCCGAGCCGCCCAGGACCAGGATGAAGCGCACGCCGGCCTCTAGCGCATCGCGAATCTCCGTCTCGAGGATGTCGGTGCTCTCGGGGATTGCTGCGACCGACACGGGGCCCAGGCCGGCCTCGGCCAGCGCTGCCGTACAGGCGGGGGTCGCCCGATCCTCCTTCGTGCCGCGTTGGATGCGGTCCGAATAGGTGATGATGTGGGCGCTGATCTGGCTGAGGTCGTAGTCGACAGGCTTGGGCATGGTGTCCTCCGGTGGTGAATGCGTATGAATGTGATCCTAGTCCCTTCTTGCTGTGGGTGTGAGGCTGGGAGCAGGGCGTGGTCGCGAGGCGATTTTGTGGGTGCGAGGGCCAAGAGAAAGGAAGGCTGCGGGCACCGGTGCGTGTCGATACGCGGTCGCAGTAGTGCGCAGGTCGCTGAATACTCCCTTTTATGACGGATCTAGGCAAGTTAAATGCGTGCGGATTTTTCCCCGATAGCGCAAGCAAAAGTAACGATTTGAGTGCGCGTGAGCGAATCGTTGCGCGCCCGCATCTTGTGTTGTTAGATTTAATGCGTTTCATTCCCTCTCAAAAGGAGATACGAGTGCGTTCCCTTCGCATCCTCCCCGCCATCGGCACCGCCGCCCTGGCACTCGCCGCCTGCACGGGCGGCTCCACCCCCGCCGACTCCGCAGCCTCGCCCGAGGCGACGCAGCCTGCCGAGACCACCGTCCTCAACGTCTACGCCGCCGCCTCCCTCACCGAAACCTTCGGTGAGCTCGAAGAGATCTTCGAGGAAGCCAACCCCGGCGTGGACGTGCGCTTCAACTTCGCGGGATCCCAAGACCTCGTGACCCAGCTCGGCGAAGGCGCGGACGTCGACGTCCTGGCCACCGCCAACGAGTCCACCATGAAGAAGGCCGCCGACGCCTCGCAGGTTGACGCGCAGACCATCTTCGTCACCAACACCCTCACCCTCATCACGACCCCCGGCAACCCGGCGGGCGTGACCGGCCTGGACTCCTCGCTCGACGGCGTCAAGCTGGTCGTCTGCGCGCCCGAGGTCCCCTGCGGCAAGCTCACCAAGACCCTCACCGAGAAGCTCGGCGTGACCCTGAACCCCGTCTCCGAGGAGCAGGCCGTCACCGACGTGCGCGGTAAGGTCTCCTCCGGCCAGGCCGACGCCGGCATCGTCTACAAGACCGACGCCCTCGCCGAGGGTGACGCCGTCGAGACCGTCGCCATCCAGGGCGCCGACGAGGCCGTCAACAAGTACCCGATCGCCCTCGTGACCGCCTCGACCAAGAAGGATCTGGGCCAGAAGTGGATCGACCTGGTCCGCTCCGCCGACGGCCAGAAGATCCTCGAAGACGCGGGCTTCACGCCCGCAGCGAAGTAACATCGACGCGTGAAGTCACGCAGGACGCCCG
>CALBAF010000185.1 GCA_937926415.1 uncultured Actinomyces sp. | reverse complement strand
GGATGACGAGCGCACCAGCAGCGATGAACAGGGCGATCGTGAGCAGCAGCGCGCGCATCGGCGCATGCGTCGAGATGGTTTGCGCAGCGGCCAGGGTGATCGCGCCGCGCATGCCCGCCCAGACGATGACGCTGCCCTCGCGCGGGCCCAGCGGTTCGTTCTCGAAGTAATCCAGGTCGGATCCGCGCATGGCGTTGCGGCGCGCGCGACGCTTGAGGCGGCGGCGATAGAGATTGAGTGCGTTCTCCCAGTGCTCGGGGCTCAGGTCGCGCGCCTCGAGCATGTCGGCGTCGACCTCGCTCGCCTTGTGCATGCGCTTCTCGAAACGCTCGATGCGCGCGGCCTCGGCCTCGTAGCGCCGCTGACGGCGCTTGTGTCGGTGGTCCAGCCAGGCGAGCATGATGGCGATGAAGATGGCTCGCATCACCATGATGAGCGCGCCGAGGGTGACCGCGAGGAAGGCCGCGAAGGCCAAGCCACCGGAGAACGCGGCCGTCTCCTCGACAATGCCGAAAGCCTGGAGGCCCATCGTCAGGAAGATCCCGCTCTCCAATACGAGCGTCATGGTCTGCCAGTTCTGCTGGGAGAATCGCCTGTTCGCCGCGGAGATAACGGCCGCTCGTCGGCGCGAGACGACCAGGCCGGCGACGACGGCCGCAACGAGGCCGGAGCCTCCCAGGTGCTCGGCAGGAATCGACGCGATGAAGGGCATCGCGAAGGAGAAAACCGTGTCGGCCGAGGGCTCCTTGATGAGGGCGCGCAGACGCACGCCGACCTCGCCGACGACCCAGCCAATACCCGCGGCGATACCGAGGGCGATGGCCACCTTGCCGATGAGCATGCCCGGGTTGAGGGCGTGTTCGTCGGCGGCCAGGCCGGCACTCATCGCTGCGGAGAGCAGGACCAGCGAGGTGGCGTCATTAAAGAGCCCCTCGCCTTCGAGGACCGTAATGATGCGGTGGGAGACACCCGAGCGTTTCGCGATCGAGATAGCAACCGCGTCGGTCGGCGACAGAACCGCGCCCAGGGCGACGCCCCAGGGCAGGGAGATCGCGGGGACCAGCCAGTTGATGACGAAGCCGACCGCGAAGGCAGAGAGGAACACGAGGGGAATCGCGAGCATCGCGACGGCGTTCATCTCGCGCCGGAAGTCCATGGTTGGCATACGCACGGCCGCCGAGAAGAGCAGCGGCGGCAGCACCATCTCGAGGATGATGTGCGGCTCGATCTCGATGGCTCCCACCTGCGGGAGGAACCCGATCGCCAGGCCGACGGCCAGCAGGATCAGGGGGGATGCCACCCCCACCTTGGGCGCGACGAACTGGCATGCCACGATGATGAGCATTCCGGCCACGGCAATAAGAAGGGGTTCCACAGGTCAATTGTATTGCGAGCAACCCCACCAGCGCCGTTGCCATCTCACTACAGCGGCTACGCGCGCCGCGAACTCGCGCGGCGTACCACGCCCCGCCCGCATGGCCTCGACACCATCCCCGAATGTCAAACAGACCCACACGATCAGAGCACGTTGTACAATCGACGCATCGTTTCAAGGAGGTTCTCATGACCGCTTACAACCACTCGTCGGGGTACACCTACGGCACCGATGCCGTCCCCACATCCCCGCTCACACTCGAGGATCTACGCCAGATCGAGGCCGCCGCACACGTCCAGCCCGGTGACGCAGAGCTGCTCTCACGAGCAGAACCCATCCTGGCGCCACACGCTATGGAAATGGTCGCCACGTGGCGCGGAATTCTGGCTCAAAAGACGTATCTGGCAGCACATTCCGCGCACCCGGACGGGCAGCCAAACCCCGAGTACGCGCAGGCGTCAAAGCCGCGCTTCGCCCAGTGGATCATCGACATGTGCACGCGCGAGCGTGACCAGGCGTGGTTGGACTACCAGTACCTGATCGGCGCACGGCACATGTCCGCAGCG
>CALBAF010000184.1 GCA_937926415.1 uncultured Actinomyces sp. | reverse complement strand
CTGGCGGGGCACAGCCCAGCCAGCGATCAGCGGCTCACGGGCACCCAGCGGCTCACCCACTCGGAAGCAACATCCACCAGGGCAGGCAGGTGCGCCGAACCGGAGGCGGCGAGCGCGCGATCCACGACCTCGTCGATGACGGGCACGCCGTCGACCGGCGTGTACTCGCCAGCGATACCGTCGGGCGCAGCGGTCATTTCGACGAGGGAGCCGTCGGGCAGCAGGTGGAAGACCTCGCGCGTGCGGTCGAGCAGACCGGTCTCCTCATCGAAGGAGTCGTGCGTGATGAGCACGGGGACGCTGAGGCCGCGCAGAGCGTCCTCTCCGGAGACCATCGACATGTCGGCGAGGGTGCGCTTGGAGATCGTGAACTGCTGGCGTAAGGACTCGGAGTCGTCGGGGACGGTCGTGGCCCCATAATGCTCGAGGTCGGAGAGCTGCACGTCGGAGAACACGAGGTTCCAGTCGTAGGACAGGGGACCGAGGACCGGGGAGACCAGCACGAAGGTCTGCACGGCGGGCGAGCGGGAGCGCAGAGCGACGGCGGCGCCGAACTCGTGGCCGACGCAGATTTGGCGCGCGAATCCTTGGTCGGCGAGCCAGCCGGACGCGGAGCGGAAGTCTTCGATGAGGGGGTCGAAGGTGATGATTTCGTCGCCCGAGGCGCCGTGGCCGGAGTAGTCGAAGGTGAGCGTCGCGTACCCGGCGCGGCGCAGTGCACGACCGAGCGCATCGAACATGCCCGATGCGTGACGATCCGACAAAAAGGTGTGAGAAAAGATCACCGCGGCGTCGCGGCAGTCCACGGGACGCGTGAATGTACCGGAGAGGGATACTCCCCGGGGCGTCTCAATCGTTACCTGGCTCACGCTATAAACATAGCGCGTGTGGGCCGCTCCAGAAAAGCGGCGACCACACTGTGCACGAATGTGACAAGTGGGAACCTGAGACGAGAAGCATCCGTGAATAATCCCCACTCAGGACGAGGATCGTGCGGCGCGGCGGGCAGCGCCAGTAAGATGGGACGCATACGCGCCGGTGAGAGCCGCGCCCGCAGGGATTACGAAACACCCGCCACGACGGGACACCCCACTACTCGCAGCGAGAGAAGGACAATCATGGGAACCAAGACTGGAATCCTCATCGGAATTGGCGTCGGATACGTCCTGGGCACCCGCGCGGGCCGCGAGCGCTACGAGCAGATTCGCGCGAACGCCTCGAAGCTGCGCCGCGTCCCGATCATCGCCCGCCCCCTGGATGCTGCAGGTCAGAAGATGTCTGACCTCGTGCGTGCGGGCGGCGAGCAGGTGACCGATAAGGTCGCCGACGCCGTGAAGGAACGCCTTTTCGGCGCCCCCGCCTCCCAGCCGACGACGGTTGACGCTCAGGCCACTTCCTCCACGACGCAGCGTTGAGCGCGCGAGGGTACGAGGCCGTGAGCGCAGACCCGCAGCTCGACACCCAGGAGCCGACGCGCGCGCAGATTAAGCGCTGGCGTAGGCACCTGGCTGAAGAGCGTATGGAGGCTCGCACCTACCGCGACCTGTCGGAACGCCGAACGGGCGAGGAGCGCGCGGTCCTCCTGCAGCTCGAGGAGGCGGAGCGCCGCCACGAGGAGTATTGGCTGGCGCGCCTGGGCGACCACGCTTTGCCCGCTCCCAAACCGCCGCTGCGCACGCGTGCCGCGTCGCTCCTCGCACACCTTTTTGGCACGATTTTCATTCTGGCGATGGCACAGCGCGCGGAGCAGCGTTCCGCGCGCGACGTGGATGACGACGTACCGGCGCACATGCAGGCGGACGAGCACATTCACGCCGAGGTCATCCGTTCCCTGGCTGCGAAGTCGCGCGAGACCCTGGCGGGCACGTTCCGCGCGGCGGTCTTTGGTGCGAACGACGGCCTCGTGTCGAACCTGGCCCTCGTGCTGGGCGTGGCGGCGACGGGCATGGAGCCCCACGTCGTTCTCCTGACTGGTATTTCGGGTTTGCTCGCGGGCGCCCTGTCGATGGCGGCGGGCGAGTGGGTGAGCGTGCGCAGTCAGCGCGAACTCCTCGACGCTTCGATCCCCGACCCGGACGCGCATCAGGCGGTGCCGGACCTGGATGTGGACGCGAACGAGCTGGCCCTCGTGTTCCGTGCGCGCGGCGAGAGCGAGGAGGAGGCCGAGATCCACGCCAAGCAGGTCTTTGCGCGCCTCGCTAAGCCTGCGACCGGCGAGTCCGGCGCGATCGCGGTGCGTGCCGCCCTAGGCGGAAGCCCC
>CALBAF010000183.1 GCA_937926415.1 uncultured Actinomyces sp. | reverse complement strand
CGACGGGCGAGACTGCGCCGGTCACGTTGGACACGTGCGTAAACGCCACGAGTCGCGTGTTGGGCGTGATCACCGACAGGGTATCCAGGTCGATGCGGCCGTCAGGAGTCAGGTCGAGCCATGCCAGCTCGGCGCCAGTGCGCGCACACAGCTGCTGCCACGGAACGATGTTCGCGTGGTGCTCGGCGCGGGTGCACACGATGCGGTCGCCGGGGCCAACGCGCAACATCTGGGACTCCGCGCCGCCCATACCGGCCGACGCGTTGCCCATTGACAGGGCAACCAGGTTGATAGCCTCGGTTGCGTTCTTCGTCCACACGATCTCGTCGGGTGAAACACCGACGAACGAGGCCAGGGCCCCCCGAGCGCTCTCAAAGGCGTCGGTCGCTTCGTCGCCAAGAAGGTGCGTACCCCGGTGAACCGCGCCGTTGCTACGACGGTAGAAGTCGGCCTCGGCGTCGATAACGCACGCCGGCTTCTGCGACGTGGCGGACGCATCGAGGTACGCGATGGGCGCGCCGCCGCGCCCGAGGCGACTCAGAATCGGAAAATCCGAGCGAATCGCCTCGAGCTCAGCGGCAGTGAAGTCCGTGGACACGGTGATCAGAGACCCAGGTACTTGTCGTAGCCGTTCTCTTCGAGCTCGTCGGCCAGCTCGGGGCCGCCCTGAGCGGCGACGCGGCCGTCGACGAACACGTGAACGTGGCTGGGCTTGATGTAGCGCAGGATGCGGGTGTAGTGCGTGATCAGCATGACGCCGCAGCCGGTCTCGCCGTGGACGCGGTTGACGCCCTCGGACACGATGCGCAGAGCGTCAACGTCGAGGCCGGAGTCGGTCTCGTCGAGGACGGCGAAGGAGGGCTTGAGGAGCTCCATCTGGAGGATCTCCAGGCGCTTCTTCTCGCCACCGGAGAAGCCGACGTTGACGTCACGCTCGGCGAAGTCGGAGTCCATGCGCAGGTTCTCCATGGAGCTCTTCATGTCCTTGACCCACGAGCGCAGGGCGGGAGCCTGGCCGTCGATCGCGGTCTTGGCGGTGCGCAGGAAGTTGGAGACGGACACACCAGCGACCTCAACGGGGTACTGCATGGCCAGGAACAGGCCTGCCTTGGCACGCTCGTCGACGCTCATCTCGGTGATGAGCTGGTCGTCGAGCCAGGCCTCGCCCGAGGTGATCTCGTAGTCGGGGTGACCGGCCAGAGCGTAGGCCATGGTGGACTTACCGGAGCCGTTGGGGCCCATGATGGCGTGGATTTCGCCGGAGTTAATGGTGAGGTTGACACCCTTGAGGATTTCCTTGGGGCCCTCGGCAGTCTCGACGGAGACGTGCAGATCCTTAATACGCAGAGTCGACATATGTATTCCTTACAGCTCAGTTGTTACGGGACTTGGCCAGCTCGGCCTCGACGGTTGCCATGAGGTGGTCGACCACCTCGGGGACGCCAATCTGGTTGATCAGTTCGGCGAAGAAGCCGCGCACGACCAGGCGGCGTGCCTCGTGCTCAGGAACACCACGGCTCATCAGGTAGAACAGCTGCTCATCGTCGAAACGGCCGGTCGCGGACGCGTGTCCGGCGCCCTCGATTTCGCCGTTCTCGATCTCGAGGTTGGGCACGGAGTCGGCCTTGGCGCCCTCGGTGAGCACCAGGTTACGGTTCAGCTCGTACGTGTCGGTGCCGTCGGCGGCCTCGCGGATGAGGCAGTCGCCGATCCAGACCGAGTGCGCATCCTTGCCCTGCAGGGCGCCCTTGTAGGTGACGCGCGAGAAGCACTTGGGCTGAGAGTGGTCGACGAACACGCGGTGCTCCAGGTGCTGGCCGCCGTCCACGAAGTAGATGCCGAGCATGTTGAGCTCAGCGCCGGGGCCGCGGAAGTCCGTGTCGGCACACACGCGCACGAGGTCGCCGCCGAAGGTGACGACAATGTGGGTGAGCTTGGAGTCGCGGCCCAGGGCCAGACGCTGGTTCGAGGCGTGCAGGGCGGTATCATCCCATTCCTGCAGCGAGACGACGGTCAGGTTCGCGCTGTCGCCCGTCTCGACCTCGACGGTCTGGTTGAGCGCGGCCTTCGCGGAGCCGGTGTGCGACAGGATGACGGTGGCCTTGGAGAACTTGCCGGCACGAATCACGATGTGCTGCGCGCGGGTGCCCTCGACCTCGGCGACGTTGATCCGCACGGGTGCGTCGAGCTCGGCCTCTGCCGGGATCTCGACGACGGTTGCCTGCTCGAAGCCGTTCCAGGCGACGACCGCGGTGCGGTCGCCGGGAGCGAGCACGGTGCCCAGGCGCTTGTCGT
>CALBAF010000182.1 GCA_937926415.1 uncultured Actinomyces sp. | reverse complement strand
GGGGCGACGGGTCGTCGGACGCACCGCGCCCGCTCGACTCACATTGCGCCCGAGCAGCGAATTGACCAGCGTCGACTTACCCGATCCGGACGGCCCGAGCACCAGCACGCGCTCGCCCGGCGCGATATCGAAATCAACACCCGACAGCGCGGCGTTCTTACGCCCAGCGTGACGCCATCCCCATCCGCGCGCGCACACGCGCGCGCCCGACCCCTCACCCAGCGCAGCCGAGGCACCGGGCGAGGACACGGGGCGGGAGGAGGCGAAGTGGGCCTCGTCCATGGATTCGAAATCAGACAAGCTCGCGCGCTCCACGGCCGGAGGCGAAGCGATCCAGGGCACCCGTCTTCGCGAGCGCGTTCGTCAGCGCCCAGGTGAGGATGCCCGCCAGGACCACGCCCGAGACGGCACCGCACACGAGGTAGATCACGTTGTAGAGGAGGCCCTTCTCGATGTGGGCGTAGAGGAAGAGCTCGAGAACCCACTCGAACGCGAAGGACACGGCACCCGCAAGGCCCACGATTGCAGCATTGAAGCGGCGGTATGCGACGAGGGCGAAGACGACCTCGGCACCGAGGCCCTGCGCGAGACCCGAGTAAATGGTCTCGACGGCCCACTGGGACCCCAGAGCCATGGAGACGGTCGCGGCCATCAGCTCAACGAAGAGCGCGGCGCCGGGCTTACGGATCACGTAGCCGCCGAGCGTGCCACCCAGCAGCCAGACACCCGTCGCAAGTCCGTCCAGGCCGGGGGTTATGGCCTTGAGGCCCTCCAGGGCGGCATTACCCACCGAGTTCCAGGCGGCGAAAATCAGGCCACACGCGACGCCCAGGACGGCGGCGGTGACGATGTCAATGACCCTCCAGCGGAGGGACGGAGCAGTGGATGCCATGCGAAAATACTCCCTTCGTGTTGCACGGCGGCCACGAGGGAAGAGCCTTCCTACGCCGGTATGATCCGGATCAGGTTCTACGGTCGGGGGTGGTCCCTCTCAGCTCGGTTCGAGCTCCCGTGGCACGCTGGTGAGCATAGTCACTTGGTATTCATCGCGCTACTCGTGCAGGTGAGGACCGGTATGCGGCCCCTCGCCCGTGCCGCCGTCGCCGAGGACGCCCCGCGACGCGCGGCGCAGCAGGAAATGGCGGTTCGCAAAGGCCGCGCCCACGATGAACGCGATCCAAATGAGGGAATAAACGAGGCCCGGGCGAGTGTCATCCCACATCGCCAGGATGACGCCCATGCAGCCCATGAACGCCAGGACGATCCAGGCGCTGATCGCGCCACCGGGGGCCTTGAACTGTGAGGCCGTGTGCAGCTGCGGGCGCTTACGCAGGTACACCAGGTAGGACACGACGATGACGACCCACACGCCCATGAACAGCGTGGCCGACACGGAGGTCACCAGCGTGAAGGCCTCGGAAATTGAGCCGCCCATCCCCATGATGACGATGCCCGACAGGAGGCACACGCAGGACAGGAACAGGGCGTTGAGGGGCACGTGGTGCTTGGAGAGGCGCGCGAAGGTGCCCGGTGCCTGCTCCTGACGGGCAAGACCGTAGAGCATGCGCGACGTGGAGTAGATGCCCGAGTTCGCGCTCGACGCGGCCGAGGAGAGGACCACCAGGTTGACGATCGTGGCCGCAGCACCCAGGCCGGTCAGCGAGAACATCGTGACGAAGGGCGACTTCTCCGGGCTCACCTGATCCCAGGGGGTCACCATCATGATGGCCGCGAGCGCCGCCACGTAGAAGAGCATGATGCGCACGGGAATGGAGTTGACGGCCTTCGGCAGGGTGTTGTCCGGGTCGTCGGTCTCGGCGACGGTCGTGCCGACCATCTCGATGCCGATGAAGGCGAAGAGAGCGATCTGGAAGCCACCAAGGAAGCCGGTGAATCCGGTCGGGAAGAAGCCGCCGTGGCTCCACAGGTTCGAGACCGCGGCCACGGTGCCCTCCTCGTCAACCGTACCCATGGCGACCATGCCGAAACCGACGATGACCAGGGCAACGATCGCGACGATCTTGACGAGCGCGAACCAGAATTCCGTCTCACCGAAGGCCTTGACCGTCATCGCGTTGAGGGCGAAGAGCAGCAGCGTCGTCGCACCGATGGGGATCCACGCGGGCAGGTCGGGCCACCAGAAGTGCGTGTAGCCGGTGATCGCGATCATGTCGGCGACGCCGGTGACCACCCAGCACGCCCAGTAGGTCCAGCCCGTCACGAAACCGGCCCACGGGCCGATGAGGTCGCGGGCGATGTCCGCAAAGGTCGCGTACTTGTGGTCGGAGAGCAGCAGCTCACCGAGGGTACGCATGAACAGGAACAGGACCGCACCGATGATCATGTAGACCAGCAGGATCGAGGGGCCCGCGACGGAGATCGTCTTACCCGAGCCCATGAACAGGCCCGTACCGATCGCACCACCGATGGCGATCAGCTGAATGTGGCGGTTTTTCAGCGTGCGCTGAAGCTTTTCGCCACCCTGACGAGGCTCACCGTGTTCGACGTTCTCAACTGTCATCGTTGTTCCTTCCGCCAGCTCCCGTCCCGGGGGCGTTTTTGCGCGGCCTTTGCGCGCTCACGTGACGCGCTTGACTATCCAACGCTACCGCACAGGTACGCGCATGACCGAATCCAGAGCTACGCATGGCGGAGGCTGCGCATTCAAGTTAGGTTTGCCTTATGACGCAGAATCCAACGCCTTCGACGGACGAGACCACCACCCCCTCAACTGCCAAGGCCTCGTACCCCCTGATCTCCGTGGCCACCGTTCCCACCGAGCGGGCCTCGCGCTACGGCAAGCAGCTTGTGAGCCACATGGGCCACAAGATCACGGGCTCGTGGGACGAGGAGGCGGGCAGCGGATACATGCTGTTCGACCGCGAGGGCCCGGTTCTGGGACGTTTCGACGTTGTCGCATCATCTTCTGACCTGAGGCTCGAGCTGCGCACGGAGCCCGAGCGCGCCGATCGCCTCGAATTCATCGTCGGCATTCACCTGGCGCGCTTCGGCGCACGCGACAGCCTCGCCATTTCGTGGGAGCGCACCGACGGCAGCGAAGGTTCGACGCAGGGCCCCCTCACCCCCGAAGAGGTCGAGGCGCACGCCCGCGCCAAGAAGGCAGCCCGCGAGGCGGCGCAAGAGGCGGAGTAGGCGGAGTAGCCGCGGCGGGGCCCTCAA
>CALBAF010000181.1 GCA_937926415.1 uncultured Actinomyces sp. | reverse complement strand
ATCTTGAAATCAGATCGTTGGAATTGCAACGTTTTCAGGCTTCGTTGAAACTTCACCCAATCGAATTGCATGCGAGTTTTCTGGGGAGTGGGTATGTGGCTGGGCGTGGGTGTCGCAGATCTTTCGCGTGAAACTGCTGTCGCCTGTGCTTGGTCGTGCCCGTGTGGGGTCGAAACCGGTGGCACCTTTGTTCGTGTCTTCTTGCGTCGGATTGAAACCCTTGTCGCCTTTGCGTGCCGGTGAGGTGAGCCAGTTGAAACCGCCATCGCCTTTGCGGGTGAGAAATGGGCGCTTTTAGTGCGTTTTTTGGTTGCAGAGGTGTTGTCGGTTTCAGCGGTTGCTGTTCGGGGATGAACAGTGGTGATGGTGGTTTCATGCTGGCCCGCGTCGGTGGCTGCAGAGGTGCCACCGGTTTCAACGGCTGCTGTTCAGGGGCGAGCAGCGGTGTCCGGGGTTTCAAATTTCTGGTGATCGCCGCCTGCAGAGGCGGCACCGGTTTCATATGCCCGTTGCCTGAACTTTGGGGCGGGGCTGCTTACGGCCCCACGGTTGTTCCGGGCACCGGAGGCCCCGGTTGCCCGCGGGCCCTTCAGACGCTGTTACTAGGCAGCCGAACGCTTCATAGCTGCCACGTCGATGCAGACGCCGATGATGGCCGCTATCAGCATGGGCACGATCCACCCGAGCTGAATACTCTGGAGCGGGCTCCACATGAGCGCAGACTCGATGTGTTCCGTGTAAACGCCAACGTGCGCCAGCGTCGTAGCCGCCGACCACGCCGCCGCCATCCACGTGCCCAAGCGGAACGTCCATAGTGCCGGGGTCGCTAGGCGCAGCGGATGGGTCGCGATCGTGAGGGAAACGATGGTGATCGCAATGGGGTACAGGAACGTGATGATCGGCACCGCGATGGTGAGCACCGAGCTCAGTCCCGCCGAAGCCAGCACGAAGGAGATGATTGTGAAGACAATCATCCACGCGCGGTAGGAGATGGCCGGTAGTAGGCGGTGAAAGAACTCTGAGGTCGCAGCGATCAGACCGACTGCCGTCGTCATGCAGGCCGTGAGCACGATGAGACCGAAGACGATCTGGCCGGGCCATCCCATCGTCATCTGGGCGGCATCCGCCAGCAGGGTCGCACCGTCGCTGTAGCTCTGAGCATTCGGGATCACGTGACCGATGAGGCCCAGTCCCACGTACACGACGGCAAGCAGGAACCCTGCGATGACAGCAGCCACGGAGGTGCGACGCACGACTTTCGCGCCAATGCCGCCGCCCGTGTGTCCGAGCGACGTAACGACGATGATGCCGAAGGCCAGCGCAGCGATCGAATCCATCGTCATGTAGCCCTCGAGGAGCCCGGCGGCCAGGGGAGTGGCCGCGTATTCGCCAGTGGGGGCGTCGTGAGACGCAGGCAGCGAGGCCAGGCAGAGGAACACCAGCAGGACGAGGAGTCCAAGCAGGATCGGGGTGAGGATCTTGCCGAGGTTGTCGATGATTTTACCGGGATTCCAGCACAGATAGAACGCGATGCCGAAGAAAACAAAGCTGAAGATGATCGACGCGGTCAAGGACTTCGTGCCGATGAGAGGTGCGACGGCAGTCGAGAAAGACACAGCTCCCGTACGCGGGAGGGCGTAGAAGGCGCCGATCGACAGGTAGACCATGACGGAAAAGACGATGCCGAAAGACTTGCCGGCGCGGCTCACGAGGTCGCGCAGGTCGGTGCCCGACAGGGCGATCGTAATGATGGAGATGACGGGCAGTGCCACGCCGCCGATCAGGAAACCGATCATCGCGGGAGCGAAGTTGGTACCCGCGGACGCGCCCATGATCGGTGGGAAAATCAGGTTACCTGCGCCAAAAAACATAGAGAAAAGCGTCAGGGAGGTTGCGATGAGGACGGCGGTGCTGCTCGAGCGTCCAGTGGAATCGTCATTGACTGTCTGCGTCACTGCTACTCACTTGATGGTGTGGGTTCTATAACAGCCCCAATTCTTGCACGACGACCACGTAAGGCAACAATTGGCGGGCTACCCTGTGGGTGTGAACACGACTCTGAGCTGCGGGGCTTGCACGGCCACCCTCATTCGTCCGATTGACGCGCCTCATTCGCAGGGGCCGCGCCGCATCGTTGCGGTCAGCGGAGGTATCGGCTCCGGTAAGTCCTCGGTGACGCGCGTCTTCGCGTCTCTGGGCGCGGTGACGGCGGACGCGGACGCGATTGCGCGGGTGATTCTCGAACCTGGCGAGCCGACGCTGACCGAGGTTGCTCGCGCTTTTGGGGAGGACCTGCTGAGGGAGGACGGGAGCCTGGACCGGGCGCTTCTCGCATCCCGTGTCTTCGGGGGCGATGGAGCCGACGAGCGCGTGGCGCGCCTCAACGCCATCACCCTCCCCGTTATCGAGGCACGCGCGTGGTCGATTCTGCGCGGAGCACCACAGGGGGCTCTCGCGGTTTACGACATTCCGCTCCTGATTGAAGGGGATTACGCGGATCGTTTCGACGCGGTTGTCATCGTGGATGCGCCGATCGAGGAGCGCGTCGCGCGTCTGGAGGACAGGGGAGTGGCACCCGAGGATGCGCGTGCACGTATCCGAGCCCAGGCCTCGTCCGAGGAACGCCGAGCCATCGCGACGATCTGGATCGACAACGAGGGCAGCGCCGCGGACCTGGAGGAGGTCGCGCGCCTCGTCTATGAGCGCTGGCTGACCCCGGATGCACCCTTCCTCGACTGACGAGGCCGGGGTGGGCCACGCTTGTCGTGAACTCAGGTGCTCTGTACGGGCAGCCAACGTGCATGGGCGGTAGCGTAGGGGCGTGAGCACTAATGCCGTGACCCGCCAGAACAAGCCTTTCGAGGTCATCTCCCCGTACACGCCGTCGGGCGACCAGCCCAAGGCTATCAAGGAGCTGGCTGCGCGCATCCGAGATGGCGAACAGGATGTCGTCCTGATGGGCGCGACCGGTACGGGCAAGAGCGCGACCACGGCCTGGCTCATCGAGGAGCTGCAGCGTCCCGCGCTGGTCCTCGAGCCGAACAAGACGCTCGCCGCCCAGCTTGCGGCCGAGTTCCGGGAGCTGTTGCCGAACAACGCCGTCGAGTACTTCGTGTCGTACTACGACTACTACCAGCCCGAGGCCTACGTCCCCCAGACGGACACCTTCATCGAGAAGGATTCGTCGATCAATGACGAGGTCGAGCGCCTGCGCCACAGCGCGACCAATTCTCTGCTCACGCGGCGAGACACCGTCGTCGTCTCATCCGTGTCGTGCATCTACGGCCTCGGTACCCCCGAGGAGTACGTGGCCCGGATGATCGAGCTGGAACGCGGCATGATCATCGACCGCGACGCTCTGCTGCGGCGCTTCGTTGCCATGCAGTACGTGCGCAACGACATGGCGTTTACGCGCGGAACGTTCCGCGTGCGCGGCGACACGATCGAGATCATCCCCGTCTACGAGGAGCTCGCGATCCGCATCGAGATGTTCGGCGACGAGATCGACTCCCTGGCCGTTCTGCACCCGCTCACCGGCGACGTGATCGACCACGTGGACCATACGTACCTGTTCCCGGCCTCGCACTACGTGGCCGGCGAGGAACGCATGAAGAAGGCGATCGCCTCCATCGAAGACGAGCTCGACGAACGGCTCGCTTGGTTCCGTGGCCAGAATAAGCTGCTCGAGGAGCAGCGCCTGCGCATGCGTACGACTTTCGACCTCGAGATGCTCAAGGAAATCGGCTCGTGCTCGGGTGTCGAGAACTACTCGCGCCACATCGACGGGCGTGGTCCCGGAACACCCCCGCATACGCTGCTGGACTACTTCCCGGACGACTTCCTGCTCATTATCGACGAGTCTCACGTGACCGTCCCCCAGATTGGCGCGATGTTCGAGGGTGACATGTCGCGAAAGCGCACCCTCGTCGACTACGGCTTCCGCCTGCCCTCCGCGATGGACAACCGCCCCTTGAAGTGGGACGAGTTCACCCAGCGCATCGGCCAGACCGTCTACCTGTCCGCGACCCCCGGCCCCTACGAGCTCGAACGCTCCGATGGTGTCGTCGAGCAGATCATTCGCCCCACGGGCCTCGTCGACCCGCTCGTCGTCGTCAAGCCCACCGAGGGCCAGATTGACGACCTGCTGGAACAGGTGCGCGTGCGCGTCGAACGCGACGAGCGCGTCCTGGTCACCACCCTCACGAAGAAGATGGCCGAGGAACTCACGACCTACCTGGCCGAGCGCGGCGTCAAGGTCGAGTACCTGCACTCCGACGTCGATACGCTGCGCCGCGTCGAACTGCTGCGTGAGCTGCGCCTGGGCACCTTCGATGTCCTCGTCGGCATTAACCTGCTGCGTGAGGGCCTCGACCTGCCCGAGGTCTCCCTCGTGTCCATCCTCGACGCCGACAAGGAAGGCTTCCTGCGCTCCACCCGTTCGCTCATCCAGACGATTGGCCGTGCAGCCCGAAACGTGTCCGGCGAGGTCCACATGTACGCGGACAACATGACGGATTCGATGAACGAGGCGATCTCGGAGACCATGCGTCGCCGCGAGATCCAGATCGCCTACAACAAGGAACACGGCATCGACCCGCAGCCGCTGCGTAAGAAGATCTCCGACGTCACCGACATGCTCGCGCGCGAACAGGTCGATACCCAGAGCCTGCTTGAGGGTGGGTACCGCAAGGAGAAGAGCAAGCGGGAACGAAGCGACGCGAGTGGCGGCGGCCGCGCCATGACGTCTGGACAGCGCGCCGAAGCCGAGCTCGCCGAACTCATCGAGGAGCTGTCCGCCCAGATGATGACCGCCGCCCAGCACCTCCAATTCGAGGTCGCGGCTCGTCTGCGTGACGAAATCGAAGACCTGAAGAAGGAGCTGCGTGCCATGAAGCGCGCCCACTGATCGTGCCTGTCGCCCGGGGTGCCGAAGGATGGTGAGGGCCCCGGCCTCGTCCATCGGGAGCGGCCGGTAGTGTCAAGGCGACAGACGCCACTTGTCATCAATCGCCTGGGATCGGCTGCTTCCGACTAGGATAGAGGTGTAAGCGGAGGGGAGTACTCCCACCAACAGTGGCGTCGTCATCACGACGGCCCGCCCA
>CALBAF010000180.1 GCA_937926415.1 uncultured Actinomyces sp. | reverse complement strand
TTTCATGTTGACAGTTACAGCATAAGTACCTACAATCACGACTGTCACATTAGCAACTTGAAGGATCACTATGCGCTCCTCGTGGAGGACCATCGTCGCCGGGCTCACCCTGGCCCTCGGCGCAGCCGCAGCGGCCCTCGTGCCGCCCGCGCACGCAGCTGGCATCACGATTGCCATCGACCCCGGGCACGGTGGCTCCGACCCCGGTGCGATCGCAAACGGCCTGCGTGAGAAGGACCTGACCCTCGCGGTCTCCCTGGCCCTGAAGGAAGAGCTGGAAAGCTACGACGGAGTCCGCGTCGTCATGACCCGCACGACGGACACCCGTCCGTCGGAGAACATCAGCACCGACCTGTCCCGCCGCGTCGAGATGGCGGCCGCGGAGGATGCGGATGCCCTCGTCTCCATCCACTTCAACTCGGCCTCGCCGATCGCCAGGGGTGCGGAGGTCTGGTACCCCAACTCCTCCTCGTACAACTACGGAACCCACACGCAGGGACGCACGCTGTCCAATGCCATTCAAAAGCAGCTGACGGGCCTGGGGCTGGCCGACCGTGGCATCAAGACGCGTGACAACCCCTACTACGACTACCCCGACGGCTCGACCGGCGACTACTACGCGATCATCCGCCAGGCACGCGAAGAAAACATGACCGGCGTCATCGTCGAGCATGCCTTCCTCACCTCCTCGACCGACGCTGCCAAGCTGCGCGACGAGGCCTTCGTGCGCTCCCTCGGTGTCGCCGACGCGACCGGCATCGCACAGGCCTACGGTCTGAGCAAGGGCACCTGGCGCGCAGCCGGTGACTCCTGGAGCTTCATCTCCAACGGCGCGGCCAAGACCGGATGGTTCTCTGCCGGGGGCCAGTGGTACTGGGCCGGTTCCAACGCGCGCACCATCCGCGGCTGGTCGACGATCAACGGACGCCGCTACTTCTTCGACAACTCCACCGCCATGGTGACGGGCTGGAAGAAGGAAGACGGCAAGTGGTACTACCTGCGTCCCGCCGGCGACATGGCCACCGGCTGGGTGAAGGTCGCCGGATCCTGGTACTACATGGACGCCGATGGCGTCATGGTCACCGGCTGGCTCAAGGACGGCAACAACTGGTACTGGCTCCGCGCCAACGGTGCGGCCGCCGTCGGTTGGACCAACGTCGACGGCGCCTCGTACCTCTTCGACGACGACGCGCGCATGCTCACCGGCTGGCAGCTGACCGAGGATGACAACCGCTGGTACTACATGCGACCCAACGGACAGATGGCCACCGGCTGGCTCCTGGATGGCGGCAAGTGGTACTACCTGGACGGCGAGGGCGCCATGATGACCGGCTGGACCAAGGTCGGCGACACCTGGTACCACCTGAACTCCTCCGGCGTGATGAGCACCGGCTGGCTCCTGGATGGCGCCTGGTACTGGCTGGACCCGAACTCGGGCGCCATGGCGACCGGCACAGTAACCGTTGATGGCCGCGCTTCCTCCTTTGCGGCCTCCGGCGCGTGGCTCGGCTACGCGGACGGCACCGAGGCTCCCGCGGCCTCCCGTTCGGCCTCGCGCAGCGCCTCCGTCACGAACGCGTCCGGTCAGCGCCTCATCATGAGCGCGCCCACGGGCTCGCGCTCGGAGATCATTGACGCCATGGAAGAGGCATGGGACGAGGCCGGATACAGATACCCGAGCGCCCTGAGTGCCGGTGGTGCACAGACGATCCGTGACTTCGCGTCCATCGTCTACGACGAGGCCGTGGCCGAGGGCGTGTCCCCCGAGCTGGTCTTCGTGCAGGCCATGAAGGAGACGGGCTGGCTGCGCTTCGGCGGCGACGTGAGCGTCAACCAGTACAACTTCTCCGGCATCGGCGCGGTCGGCGGCGGCGCGAAGGGCGCATCCTTCCCGGACGTGCGCACCGGCATCCGCGCCCAGGTCCAGCACCTGCGCGCCTACGCGGACTCCTCGGTGACCACAGCGTCGCTGGCGAACACGGTCGTCGACCCGCGCTTCACCTACGTGCGCAAGGGCGCGGCCCCCGTGGTCGAATACCTGGGCATCCAGGAGAACCCCAACCGCACCGGATGGGCCGCGGCCAAGAACTACGGCTACGACCTGGTGTCCATGATGAAGGCGTACTTCTGAGAGTTCGTCATTGACGAGGCCGGGGCCAGCTGCGCGATTGTGCGTGGCTTGCCCCGGCCTTTCATCTCGCATGCAATTCCCATCGGGTCTGTTTTACGGTGCCGATAAAACGTTGGAATATCAACGTTCTGGTTTCAAAGTTTGAAAGAGCTGTCGGGGAATTGCATGCGAAATTGGTGGGGTTGGAGCGGTGTTGGGGGCGCCGGTGCTCGAAGGTCCGCAGCTACCCCCGACCGCTCGTACGCGGATAGGTTGTGCGCATGCGGATAGGTTATTCAGATGCGGATAGGTTATTAACCTATCCGCATGCTTCTAACCTATCCGTATCTTCGTAACCTATCCGCGTACTTAGCTTGCGGCCGAGTTCTTTGCCCCGTCCGCGAGTCCGTCTGGGAGACAGTACATCAAGCTCGCATGCGCGTGCACTGCCCGCGCTCAAAACGGTATGCGCGAGGGCCCCGGGGGCTTGTGGAAAGCACCCGGGGCCTCGTACGTGTAGAGGTCAGCCGCGCAGAGTCGCGACGTAGGAGTCGATGCGCTGCGAGGAATCCTCGGGGGTGAAGCCCGCGGCCTTGATCTTCGTCAGGTCCAGGACGGAGGACAGGGGGCGCGGGGCCACCTCGCGGCCCGCGAAGTACTCCTGCGTCGTCACCTCGGTGACGTCCTCCGGATTGCGGCCGCACAGCTCGAACACGCGCTTGGCGATCTGCGCCCAGCTCATGACCGGGCCTTCGCCCGACAGATTGTACGTGCCAAACGGTGCCTTCGACGTCAGCAGGTGAATGATGCCCTTGGCCAGGTCGGAGGTGAAGGTCAGGCGGCCCACCTGGTCGGACACGACCGAGGGGGAGGTGCCCTGGTCCGCCAGGGACGCCATGGTCTTCAGGAAGTTCTTGCCGTCGCCCACGACCCAGGAGGTGCGCACGATGTAGTGCTTCGGCGTCGAGGCCACCGCGGCATCGCCGCCCGCCTTCGACTGGCCGTACGCGCCCAGGGGAGAGGGGGCCTCGTCCTCAACGTGCACGTCCTGCGTGCCATCGAAGACGTACTCCGTGGAAATATGGACCATCGTCGCGCCGTGAGCCGTGGCCTCGCGCGCGAGAATCGCCGGGCCGGTCG
>CALBAF010000179.1 GCA_937926415.1 uncultured Actinomyces sp. | reverse complement strand
CGGCGCGGGGGGCACGCGGAAGACGGTCTCGGCGAACTCATCGACGGAGGAGTCCCCCTCCTCGGCGATGATGATCGTGCGGGCACCGCGGGCACGGACCTCGGCGATGTTGGCCAGGACCTTGCCGTGCAGCTCGGGGCGGCGCGGGGTGGGCACGATGACGATGACCGGCTGGCCCTCGTCCACGAGCGCGATCGGGCCGTGCTTGAGCTCTCCGGCGGCGAAGCCCTCGGCGTGGATGTAGCAGATTTCCTTGAGCTTGAGCGCGCCCTCGAGGGCGACGGGGAAGCCGACGTGGCGGCCCAGGTAGATCACCGAGGTCGTATCCTGCATCGTGCGGGCGAACTGACGCACGCTCTCGCCGTTGTCCAGGACGCGGGAGATCGCGGCGGGGATGGCCGCGAGCTTGTCCATGTAGTCGGCGATCTCGTCGGCGTACTTGTTGCCGCGCACCTGCGCCAGGTACAGGCCCAGGATGTAGCAGGCGGTAACCTGCGCGGTGAACGCCTTGGTGGAGGCGACCGCGATCTCGGGGCCGGCGTGCGTGAGGATCACGGCGTCGGACTCGCGCGAGATGGTCGATCCGGGCGTGTTGACGATGGCGACGACCTTCGCGCCCTGCTCGCGGGCGTGGCGGATCGCCTGGATCGTGTCCATGGTCTCGCCGCTCTGGGAGATGGCGACAACCAGGGTCTTCTCGCCGACAACCGGGTCGCGGTAGCGGAACTCGCTGGAGAGCTCGACCTCGACGGGGATGCGGCACCAGTGTTCGATCGCGTAGCGGGCGACCTGGCCGGCGTAGGACGCGGTGCCGCAGCCGATCATGATGACCTTGTCGACGGAGCGCAGGACGTGCTCAGGGATGCGCACCTCGTCCAGGGCCAGGTGGCCGTGGGAGTCGATGCGGTCGGCCAGGGTGGCGCCCACGGCGTCCGGCTGCTCGTGGATCTCCTTCTCCATGAAGGTCGGCCAACCGTTCTTGGTGGCGCGGTCGGAGGAGAAGTCGACCTCGTACGCCTCGCGCTCGACGGGGTTACCCGCGGGGTCGATGACGGTCACACCGGTCGCGGAGACGACCACGACCTCGTCCTGGTCGACCTCGACGGCGCGGTTGGTGTGCTCGACGAAGGCCAGGACGTCGGAGCCCAGGAAGTTCTCCCCGTCCCCCAGGCCGATGACCAGCGGGGATGAGCGGCGGGCCGCAACGATGACGTTCGGGGACTCGGTGCTCAGCACCAGCAGGGTGAAGGTGCCGTGGAGCTGGGCGGTGACAGCGCGCATGGCGACGACCAGTCGGCGCGCCACCTCCTCGTCGGCGCCGGTCAGTCCGGCGACC
>CALBAF010000178.1 GCA_937926415.1 uncultured Actinomyces sp. | reverse complement strand
CGCGGGGACGCCGTAGGCGGGGAAGCCCTCGGGAGCCGGGGTATTGTGCTGTTCCGTCATCGTGTTCTCCGGATCGTTAGTGCCTGGGGCGCTGTGCCCAAAAGGGGCGGAGGCTCCCGCCGCCGACGCTTGCTGCTGGGGCGTGCCGTACTGCGGGGGCCCGTACTGAGGGCGCGGCTTGACCGTTCCATGCGAGCCAGTGCGCGCGATTCCCGCGATGATGGCCACGATCGCGACCAGGCCCGCCGCCATCACGATCAGCCTGAACCAGCCGATCCCCATGACGCCGAAGATGCTGACGTCGGAGAAGACCGAGGAGACGGAGGCGAGCATCATCAACATGCCTCCGATGACGGCCACGTCGAAGCGTCCTTCGAGGGTCTCTTCAATGTGAATGCGACCGTCCTCAGCCTCGGGCAGGAGCAGCCAAGCGAGTCCGTAGGCGAGGGCAACGACCGGCATGAAGAAGGCTCCAGCCGCCACGAGAACGCGAACGAGCGAGAGATCCCACCCCTGGCGGGCGGAAATGCCGGCGCAGACGCCGCCGATGACGCGGGGCTTAGCGCGGTACCATCCCGAGCCTCGGACGGAATCAAAGAACCCGTTGGCGGGCGGGCGCTGCCCGTACTCAGCGTTGGGGTCCGGTGTGCCAGTGGACCAACTCATCATGCACTTCCTCTCGATGGGATCCACGCGGCGTGGATCGATACCACTACTCAACCAAAGAAGCGGGTGCGCCCGATAGTAGGGGACCCCCTGAACGGCCCCTGATTGTGGTGGGGGTACCCCGGGGGTTACCCCCGTGGCATGCCACAATGGAAGCGTGAGCAGACCCGTGAACTCCCCTCGGCCAGGGTGGACTCCGCCGATCCCGGCGCCGCCCAGCAGGCCCCCGCTTGTGCGCGCAACCGCAGCGAGCCCGGACATGCCTGCGCCCTGGATGGCCGGTGTGTCCTCCGGCCTGGCCGTGCACCTCGGGCTGCCGGTCACGCTCGTGCGCGTCATGTTCGTCTGCCTTACTGCCCTGGGCGTGGGTATTGGCATCTACCTGTGGCTGTGGGTGACGGTCCCCGAAGACTCCCCGGAGCGAAGCGGGGAGGGCACGCTCAGCCCCGGCCTCGTCCGACTGCGCGAGGAACGTGCCGCCCAAGTGTCGCGTAACCGCTTGCTCGTCGTCGGCGTGGCCCTGATCGTCGGCGCGATCATCGGCACGATCCTGAACGCGACGAACACTCTGGACTGGCGAGACATGGGGGCTATCGTCTCGATCGTCTCCGGCATTGCGCTCGTGTGGAGCCAGAGTCGCAACGTGAGTTCCTGGCGGTCGTTGCGCTTTATCGGCGCTGTCTTCGGTGGCATCCTGCTGCTGAGCCTCGGCGTCGTCATGGTGGCCTCGCGCGACAACCCGCCGATTATTCTGCTGCGCGGTGGCCTCATCGGGGCTGCCCTCGTTGCGGGTGTGCTCTTCGCCCTCGTCCCCATGTGGCTGAGAACGACGAAGGACCTATCCCAGGCTCAGGCGCAGCGCGTGCGTGAATCCGAGCGCGCCGATATCGCCGCCCACCTGCACGACTCCGTGCTCCAGGCCCTCACCCTCATCCGCGCCTCCGCCGAGGACCCTGCCCGCGTGCGCGCCATCGCCCTCACTGAGGAACGCGAGCTGCGCGCCTGGCTCTACACGGGCCACGCGCAGGCAG
>CALBAF010000177.1 GCA_937926415.1 uncultured Actinomyces sp. | reverse complement strand
CGATGTCCGCAAGGCGCGCAGGGATAGTCGTAGCGCTGCCGTCCTTCGACGTCAGCATATCCGCCAGGTTGAGTACCAGGAGCTCCTCTGACCGGTAGGTGCTGTCAGGGTTGCCGTGGTGGAAGATCTCCGCCCAGTACCTGAACCCCAGAGAGCGCAGAAGGGCGCCTCCAAGTTCCTCGTGCTCGGACTGTTCATGGGCGAATTGATAGCCGACATCGTGCAGGTAGCCCATCACGAACATGTCGCGGCACTTCTCATCCGACCAGCCAAACAGAATCCGCCCCAGCTCGGAGGCTTTCATCCCAACCCCGCGGCAGTGGCGCAGCCGGTCCTCGTCCATACCGATTGCGGGCGTCGAGTCAGTCATCATGCGATCCTTTGCGTGCCGTCGGCCAGATAGCGCAGGAGATCCGTCAGCCTGCGACGCTGAGAGTCAGCGAGGCGCAGATCGAGGAGCTTGTCCTTGTGCACCCACTGGAAACCCGTGGATTCAGAGTCGAGAGACACCTCGTGGCCCGCAGACACCCCGTAAAACACGACGGTAAACTCCTGGCGAACTTCCCCGTCGGAGTATGCGATGCGCACGTCCGGGTCCGTGTAGGTGCCGACGATCCCGGTCACCTGCACGTCAAGGCCGGTCTCCTCCTTGAGCTCGCGGACCGCGCACTCGGCGAGGCTTTCGCCGAGTTCGAGGGTGCCGCCCGGGAGCGTCCAATTCCCGCTATCTCGGCGCTGGAGCATGAGGATGTGATCCTCGTGCTCGATGGCGACCGCTGCCGCGGGGACGATTGAGTTGGCCGCCGGCGCATCGGGCGCGTGGGAGTAGTCCACGCGCGTCGTCGTCAGGGCAGAGGCCAGCCACGCCTCGACATCCGGGCCGGGGGTGACGACGTTCTTGTCGTTCGTGGAGGGAACCTTGATGAAGAGGATCTGCGTCCCCCTCTTCGAGCGCTGCGCATAGGTCGTTCCGGGTTCGATGACGTAGAAGTCGCCCGTGC
>CALBAF010000176.1 GCA_937926415.1 uncultured Actinomyces sp. | reverse complement strand
GGCGATGAGAACGCGACGGTTCGGCGCGTGGCAGTCCTGGGCGGCGCTGGAGATAGCGCGCTCGAAGCCGCGCGCGCCGCGGGAGTTGACGTCTACCTCACGGCCGACCTGCGCCACCATCCCGCCTCCGAACACCTCGAGGGCGGTTCTCCCGCGCTCCTGTGCGGATCCCACTGGGCGACAGAGTCCCCGTGGCTCCCCGTCCTCGCACGTAAGATCCGCGAGGCTGCGTGCGCCGCCGATGTGGAAGTTCGCGTGGAAGTCTCTACGATTGTCACCGAGCCATGGACCAGCCATCGAGTCACCCAGGGAGAACTAGCGTGAAAGCATCGCACACCGACCAGATCGAGCTCCTCGAGCTCCAGAAGCTCGACCAGAAGGAGTCGGCGCTGCGCCACAAGCGCGATTCTCACCCCGCGCATGCAACGGTTCGCGAGTTCGCAGGTCGCGTCGCCGACCTGCAGCGCGCCGCGATCGCACAGAGCGCGGTCATCGCGGACATCGGTCGCGAGGTAACCCGCATCGAAGACGAGATCGCCAAGGTCACCGAGCGTCGGGCGCGCCAGCAGGGCCGCATCGACGCAAATCAGGTGCCGCTGCGCGACATCTCGGCGATGGAGCACGAGATTGCCCAGATGGATCGACGCCTCGCCAAGCTCGAGGACGACCAGGTCGACGCCGAGGAGCGCATCGAGGCTGCCCGCGCCGCACAGGACAAGATGAAGGCCGAGGCGCAGGCCATCGCCGCCGACATCGAGGCGCTGAAGGCTCAATTCGAGGCCGACGTCGCCGACTCCGACGACGAGCTGCGCCGCGTCATTGCCGCCCGTCGTGAACTTGCCGACCGTCTGCCCGCAGCCCTACTCGAAGAATACGAGGACGCGCGACGCCGCAACGGCGCCCTCGCCGTCATCGAGGTGCGCGACGGCTACGGCATCGGCGTGGCCGCTGACCTGAGCCCGATGGAACTCGAGCGCATTCGACTCACGCCCGCCGACGAGCTCTACCTGACTGAGGACACGGCTCAGATCGTCGTGCGCACGGCGGCGAACACGCCGCGCTGAGGCTCAGGCCTCGATAGCGTAAAAGTCCGCCAGGTAGAAACCCTGCCTGCTCTTCGTGACCGTCACCCGCACCCGGGTGGCGGTCACGGGCTTTTCCAGGGTGACGATGCGCCGGTAGCCCACGCAGTGCACGCGAGCAATCTCCTGCTCATCGTCGCCGTCGACGCACGCGGTCACCACGGCCTCGTCGATGCGCTGTCCCTGGGCGATGTCCTCCTCGAGGACGATCGCGCCGATAGCGCGCGGCGCCTCAAAGCGCAGGGTCACGGCGTCGCCCTCGTCCTCGCGGGACGCCTCGATGCGACGCGAGCGGAAGTCAGCGATCTTCTCGCCGAGGCGCGCGAGTACCTCGACGTCGGCGTCTGCGAGGAGGCCGTTGCGGTTCGGGGGAACGTTGAGGAGGAAGGTGGCGTTGCCGCCAACCGATCCCTTCCAGATCGAGAAGAGCTCGTCGACGCTGCGCACCTGTGAATCCTCGACGTCGTGGTGGAACCAGCCCTTGCGGGTCGAGGTGTTGACCTCGGCGGGGTACCAGGCGAGGGGACCGGAGTAGCCGGCCAGTGCCTCGCGCGATCCCAGGTCCTCGTCGCCGGAGGCAACCTGGCGTGAAAACTCGCCGTCGTCGGCCTTCTGTGATTTCTCGGCGGTGCGCTCAGCCTCGCGCAGAGAAGCGGGAACGACCGACCACTCGTTTGCTCGGACGGAGCCGGCCTCGTTGCCGCACCAGCGCACGTCCGGGCCACACACCGAGATGACGGCCTCGGGGGCCAGAGCGCGAACCGTGTCGTAGATGCGCTGCCAGTCGTAGACCTGCACCTTGCCATTGGGGCCCTCGCCGCATGCGCCGTCCAGCCACACGGAGAAGACCGGGCCGTAGTGGGTGAGCAGCTCGATGAGCTGGTTGATGTAGAAGTCGTTGTAGGCTTCACCCTGGCCGTAGGTCGGCTCGGTCATGTCCCAGGGGGACAGGTACACGCCGAACTTCAGGCCGTGACGCGCAGCCGCGTCGGACACCTCGCGCACGAGGTCGCCGCGCCCGCCTTTCCACGGCGAGGACTCCACCGAGTGCTTCGTGTAGGCCGACGGCCACAGGCAAAACCCGTCGTGGTGCTTGCACGTGAGGATCACGCCGCTCATGCCGGCGCTCACGAGGGCGCGCATCCACTGATCGACGTCGACGTTGCCCGGGTTGAACAGGGCCGGATCCTCGTGGCCCTCGCCCCACTCGCGGTCCGTCATTGTGTTCATGCCAAAGTGGACGAACGCGTACATCTCCATTTTCTGCCACTGGAGCTGACGGTGGGTGGGCCGGATATTGGCCAGGTAGTCCTCGTTGATCATGCCTATGGTTTCCCCTTGATGGCCGACGCGTCGGCCGGTCCTGCACCCTGCAGGTTCCGGAAAAAGGATAGCCTACCGGTCAGTGCGTAACCAACGTGACCGTGCGTGTCGATCCGCCCTTTTTCGTGTGCTTTTCGGGGCCGTATTCCACGTCAGTCACGCGGTGTTCGTGTCCCTTCGCGTCCCCCAGCGACAGCGAGTACGCGGCCTCTTCCAGGGCATTCTCCGCCGCCGCCGTTTCCTCGGCGCCGTATCCGCCGGAGGCAAGCAGCAGGCCGGTGATGGCGCCGCGCCAGCGCTTCGCGTCGTGCGAGATGACGGATCGCTTCCCGTTAGCCTCACGCTCGACGCGCAGCTCCCACACCCGCGCCCACGGGGCCTTGCACGCGGCGCGATACGGGCCGGATAGCCCATCGATGATGATGCGCTCCGATGCCTCGGGTGCCAGCGCCTCATCGAGCCGCGGTGCCCACCAGGTCGACAGGACGCCAAGCTCGGGTAGCGACAGACCCATCGCAAGGCGGTGGTCCGGAATGAAGTCACTAGGGGAGAGGACGCCAAAGAGCCCAGAGAAGATCGATACGTGCGCCGCTCCAGCACTGGTCCACGCTCCCGGTGCGCACTCCTCGATCGCTTCGTACAGCACTCCGGTAAACAGAGACGAGGCCGGGGCGCAGGGAGCGGAATCGAGCGCGGTGTTCACGGACAGGTCGATGCGTGCCCCGACCTTCAGGACGGCGGCTGCTTCGGGGCCGTCCCCGAGAGCCGTGAGTGTGTCGCACACGGTGCGGCGGCTCGTTGCGAGGCTCGGGCGGGACAGTGCGTTGACATCGAGAGACGGGCCCTGCGCGGGCGCGTTCTTTCCCTCCGACGGGGGCAACCAGATCAGCATGGTGTCCACCCTATCGCGGGGGCGCGGCCATGCGCGCTATGATCGATGCGGATCTGCCGGCTGGGCGGCCGCGCGCGGAAACGCTCGAGGAACGTCCGGGCTCCACAGGGCAGGGTGATGGCTAACAGCCACCCGGGGTAACCCGCGGGACAGTGCCACAGAAAACAAACCACCGGCGCGCATGCGTCGGTAAGGGTGAAAAGGTGAGGTAAGAGCTCACCAGCGGTGCGGGTGACCGCGCCGGCTAGGTAAACCCCACCCGGAGCAAGACCGAGCAGCAGGCAGGGCGGCCCGTCCGACGCCTGCGGGTAGGTTGCTGGAGGCCGTCGGTAACGACGGTCCTAGATAGATGGTCGCCACCGCACGTCCGGTAACGGCGTGCGTGACAGAACCCGGCGTATAGGCCGACAGATCCCAGAAGGGCCCCGACTCGCGTCGGGGCCCTTCTGTGTGCGGTGCGTCCGCGATCAGGCGCTGTGCTGTGCTGCGTAGTAGGCGGCGCCGACGATGCCGGCGGTGTTGAGCAGCTTCGCGGGAATCATCGGGGTCTTCAGCTTGAGGAGCGGCATGAACTTCTCGTGGTTCTCAGACACACCGCCGCCGACCACGAAGAGATCGGGGTTGAGCAGGAACTCGACGTGACCGTAGTAGCGCTGGAGGCGCTGCGCCCACTGCTCCCAATCCAGGCCCTGGAGGGTCTTCTGACCCGAGGATGCGTTCTTCTCCGCGTCCGTGCCGTCGATCTCGAGGTGGCCCAGCTCGGTGTTGGTGAGGAGAGTGCCGTTGACGATGATCGCCGAGCCGATTCCGGTGCCCTGGGTGGTGAACACGATGACGCCGTCGCGACCCTTGGCTGCACCGTAGGCGACCTCGGCGATGCCCGCTGCGTCCGCGTCGTTGAGTGCGACGACGGCGCGGCCCAGGTAGCGCTCCATGAGCTCGTCGACGTCGACGTTGACCCATGACTGGTCGAGGTTCGCCATGTAGGGAATGACGCCGTCAAAGACGGGGGCGGGGAAGGTCACGCCGATCGGAACGCCGACCTTGACGTCGAGCTGATCGATGACCTCGCGGCACACCGCCGCGACGGCGTCGGGAGTCGCAGGGTCGGGGGTGGGGATTCGAACCTGATTGCCGATGTACTCGCCGGTTTCTAGATCAACGAGCGCGCCCTTGACGCCCGATCCGCCGATGTCGATGCCGCATGCGACGTGAGCCATGACCCCTCCTCGGGTGATGAAATCCTGTTGTCCGCGGGCCCTGATGCCCCGTACCCGAATTGTATGGGATGTCACGACTAATAGCGAGGCCCGCCTCAGACTGTGAGAGTCGGAGGCGGGCCTCGAAAAAATGTGTCACGGAAGGGTGAGAATCTCAGCCCCATCCTCGGTGACGACGATCGTGTGCTCGAACTGGGCAGTGCGGGAACGATCGGCGGTGACGATCGTCCAGTCGTCGTCCCACTGCTCCCACTCGATTGTGCCGAGGGTCAGCATCGGTTCGATCGTGAAGACCATGCCGGGCTCCATGACCGTGTCGTAGGCCGGCGCTGCGTCGTAGTGGGGGATGATCAGACCGGAGTGGAAAGCCTCGCCGACGCCGTGACCGGTGTAGTCGCGCACCACGCCGTAGTCGAAACGCTTCGCGTAGGCCTCGATGACGCGACCGATCACGTTGATCTCGCGGCCTGGGCCGACGGCCTTGATGCCGCGCATCATGGCGTTCTTTGTGCGCTCGATGAGCAGGTGCGACTCCTCGTCGACGGTGCCGACCTCGAACATCGCGCACGTGTCACCGTGAACGCCGTCCTTGTAGGCGGTGATGTCGATGTTGATGATGTCGCCGTCTTCGAGCGGGCGGTCGTCCGGAATGCCGTGGCAGATGACCTCGTTAATCGAGGAACAGATGGACTTGGGGAAGCCCATGTAACCCAGACACGAGGGGTATGCGTCGTGGGCGATGAGGTACTCGTGTCCGATGCGGTCGAGCTCATCGGTGGTGACGCCGGGTGCGATGGCCGCGCCGACGGCCTCGATGGCGCCCGCAGCGA
>CALBAF010000175.1 GCA_937926415.1 uncultured Actinomyces sp. | reverse complement strand
GCCCGCTCGCCGTTATGCCCAAAAGGCGGATGCCCGAGGTCGTGGGACAGACACGCCGCGTCCACGACGTCCGGGTCGGCCCCCAGTTCCTTGCCGAGCTCGCGGCCCACCTGGGCGACCTCGAGGGAGTGCGTGAGACGGGTGCGCACGAAGTCATCCGAGATCGGGCCCAGGACCTGCGTCTTTTCGCCGAGGCGACGAAGCGCCGAGGAGTGCAGGATGCGCGCGCGGTCGCGCTCAAACTCGGTGCGCTCGGAGGACTTGTGGTCCTCGGGCACCCAGCGCTCGGAATCTGCGGACGTGTACGGGAGGCGCGCGTCGCCACCATCAACACCGGGGATCGCCAAGGAAAACTCATTCACGGGGCCATGTTACTAGGGAAACGCCTACGCAGAACGAGCCCGTACCTCGTTACTGTCAAAGCGCCACAAATTACCGACAAAGTACTGTGAGATACCACGTCGGATCTTTCAGCATTTGTTCAAACATGCTAATTGTCAAGAGTCGCATTCAGCGTCGAATCTCATCCACGGAAGGAGTCCCGCGTGTCCAACACGGCACAGGAAATCCTCGATGCAGTCGGGGGCCCCGGCAACATCACCCACTTCACCCACTGCGCGACGCGTCTGCGCTTCGAACTCAACGACGCGTCGATCGTCGACAAGGACCGAGTCGAGGCCATTGACGGTGTCCTCGGGGCCGTCCCGCAGTCGGGTGATCGCTACCAGATCGTTATCGGCGGTGCCGTGCAGTCGGTCTTCAACGAGATCAACAATCTGCCGTCGATGAAGTCGGGCGCCGCGGTCTCGAACGACGACGTCAAGGCCGCCGCCCGCGCGAAGGCTCGCGGCAAGAACGCCCTCGTCGACGCCTTCTTCGAGTACCTCTCGGACTCGTTCCGCCCGCTGCTGCCCGTCCTCCTCGGCGCGTCCCTGATCCTGGCGTTCCTCGCGGTCCTGGACTCGGTTGGTGTCGTCGACACTCGCGCCGACGTGATCCCCGCATGGCTGGGTTACGTGAACTCCATGTGGCGCGCGGTCTTCTACTTCCTGCCCGCGATGGTGGCCTACAACGCCTCCAAGAAGCTGGACATCGACCCGTGGGTCGGAACGGCCGTCATCCTGTCGCTGCTGACCCCCGACTTCCTCGGACTGAAGAACACGGCCGCCTTTGGTGAGACGGTGTGCACCAAGAACGCCCTGGGTACCGAGCAGTGCGTCACCCAGATCGGCAACCTGCCCCTGCAGCTGGCCGACTACGGCGGCCAGGTCTTCGTGCCGCTGCTGATGGTGCCGATCCTCGCACTGGTCTACAAGGGCCTGAAGAAGATCATCCCGGCGAACGTCCAGATGGTGTTCGTCCCCTTCATCTCCTTCATGATCATCATGCCGCTCACCGCCTTCCTGATCGGCCCCCTGTCGATCTGGATCGGTAACGGCCTGGGCGGCGGCCTGGCCTGGCTCAACGGCCACGCCCCCATCGTCTTCGCGATCATCATCCCGATCATCTACCCCTTCCTGGTGCCCCTGGGCCTGCACTGGCCGCTCAACGCCCTGCAGCTGGCCAACATCGCCGCAACGGGTTCGGACTTCATCCAGGGCCCCATGGGCGCGTGGAACTTCGCCTGCTTCGGCGCGACCGCCGGCGTGCTCTTCCTGTCGATCCGCGACCGCGACACCGACATGCGTCAGACCGCGTCCGGCGCCCTGGCGGCCGGCCTCTTCGGCGGCATCTCCGAACCGTCCCTGTACGGTATCCACCTGCGTTTCAAGCGCATCTACCCGCTCATGCTCACCGGCTGTGTCGTCGGCGGTCTGGTCATCGGTATCGGTGGCGGCGCGATCGCCCACACCTTCGTGTTCACGTCGCTGCTGACGATCCCGGTCTTCTCCCCCATGGCCGTCTACGGCCTGGGTATTGCCGCCGCGTTCTTCACCGCGTTCCTGATGGTCGTCTTCTTCGACTACCGCACGAAGGAGCAGAAGGCTGAGGCTCGCGAGAGGAAGGCTGCGCTCAAGGCTGGCGTGTCCACCGCTCCCGCCGCCCCGGCTCCTGT
>CALBAF010000174.1 GCA_937926415.1 uncultured Actinomyces sp. | reverse complement strand
GACGCCGGTAACGACGTCTCCGAGGCCGGTCCGTCGACCCCCGTCGCGGTCCTCGGTCTCACGTCCGTCCCGCGCGCCGGCGACTCCTTCCTGGTCGCCTCGGATGACCGCACGGCCCGCCAGATCGCCGACAAACGTGAGGCTGCCGAGCGTCAGGCCCTGCTGGCCAAGCGCCGCAAGCGCGTCTCCCTGGAGGACTTCGACAAGGTCCTGGCCGAGGGCGAGGTCGACACCCTCAACCTGGTCATCAAGGGCGACGTGTCCGGTGCTGTCGAGGCCCTGGAAGACTCGCTGCTGCGCATCGACGTGGGCGACGAGGTCGCGCTGCGTATTATCCACCGCGGTGTCGGTGCGATTACGCAGAACGACGTCAACCTGGCGACCGTCGACAACGCGGTCATCATCGGCTTCAATGTCCGTCCCGCCGAGCGCGTGGCCGAGATGGCGGATGCCGAGGGCGTCGAGATCAAGTACTACAACGTCATCTACTCCGCGATCGACGACATTGAGGCTGCCCTCAAGGGCATGCTCAAGCCGATCTACGAGGAGGTCCAGCTGGGTACCGCGGAGATCCGCCAGGTCTTCCGCTCCGGCAAGTTCGGCAACATCGCCGGTTCGATCGTCCGCTCCGGCACGATCAAGCGCGGCACCAAGGCTCGCCTGGTGCGCGACGGTGTGGTTGTCGCCGAGAACCTCGAGATCGCGTCCCTGCGTCGCGAGAAGGACGACGTCACCGAGGTCCGCGAGGGCTACGAGTGCGGTATCACGCTGGGTTACAAGGACATCGCCGAAGGCGACGTCATTGAGACCTGGGAGATGCGCGAGAAGGCTCGTGACTGATCGCATGGCTTGAAGTATCGGGGTCCGGGCATGCTCGGACCCCGATCTTCTCTCACCCAAGTGTTTAGACCAGGGCGATAACGCCCGGAAGGAGGGCGCGATGGCTGACGAAGCTCGCGTTCGAAAGGTGCAGGAGCGAATCCTGCAGACCGTCGCGTCGATGATCGGACGCCACGTGAAGGATCCCCGCCTGGAGCTCGTGACCATCACGGACGTGCGCGTGACGGGCGACCTGCAGCACGCATCCATCTTCTACACGGTGCTCGGCGACGACGAGCAGCGCGAGAAGGCCGCGCGCGCGTTCGCGTCCGCGCAGGGGCTTTTCCGCTCTCGCGTGGGCAAGGCCCTGGGCCTGCGCCTGACCCCGACCCTGGAGTTCATCCCCGACGCCCTGCCCGAGAGCGC
>CALBAF010000173.1 GCA_937926415.1 uncultured Actinomyces sp. | reverse complement strand
GGATCTGGAGGGGCGCGAGCGGCCGCCGTTCCTGCTGCTGCTGGACGGTGTGACCGATCCGCGCAATCTGGGGGCCTGTCTGCGCAGTGCGGACGGGGCCGGAGTGGATGCGGTGATCGCGCCGAAGGACCACGCAGCGCCGCTGACCGACGTGGCGATGCACACCGCCAGCGGTGCCGGTGAGTCGGTGCCCTACATTCTGGTGACGAACCTGGTGCGCACGGTGGAGCAGCTTCAGGATGCAGGCTTTCGGGTCTACGGCCTGGCTGATGAGGCCGATGCCGATCTGTACCGTACCGATTTTGCGGGGCCGGTGGCCATCGTGATGGGAGCCGAGGACAAGGGCCTGCGTCGTCTGGTCAGGGAGCAGTGCGATGCACTGGTCTCCATCCCGATGATGGGTTCGGTGTCCAGCCTGAATGTCTCGGTGGCCACCGGCGTGGTCTCGTCATCCCGGTAGAGGCTGTAGGTCAGGGTCGGGTCGTCGCGGTCCCAGGTGGCTTTGAACCCCACCTTCACCGAGCCCGAGGTCGTCACCTCCGCCTTGGCGGCCAGGGTCTCGGCCTTGCCCTCGGGGGGCAGCGTGGGCTGGCCCGCACGTTTGGGGTAGCGCACGATCCCCTGCTGGACCTTGCCGTCGGCCTCGATGAACTCACCCACCATAAGGATGTAGGAGTCGGTGACGTCGACCTTGAAGGCGGCCTGGGAGGTCTTCGTGAACTTCCCCGCCTCCAGGTCCGGGGACCAGCCGATGATCGTGGGGCTCTTGTAGCCCGACGTCGACCAGTCCTGGTACCCGTCGACCACCCCCTGGTGGCGGATGGTGATATCGGGGCTGTTAGTGAAGGCCATGGCCCGCACATACAGGGGGTGCGGACCGTCCTTGCGAACCTCGGGCATGTTGGGGAACCCGTAGATGGTCTCGCAGGAGTGGGCGTGCCCCACCGTGTAGACGGTGTCCTTGGTGGGGGCGATCCCGTAAGTGTCACCGTGGCAGGGCTCGAGCCAGACGAGGTTGCCGTCCCAGTCGGCCTTGAAGCTCCCCTCAAGGTTGGCCTCGTCGAGGCGCCCGGCAGCGGAGTAGGCGGTGCCGTAGAAACCGTCGTCGTCGACGGCGATGTCGAAGATGGCGGCCTTCTCTCCGGCTGTGCGCACGATGTCATTGACGGGCATGGGCAGCACCTCGCCGGTGGAGGCGCTCAGGAGCGCCATCCC
>CALBAF010000172.1 GCA_937926415.1 uncultured Actinomyces sp. | reverse complement strand
ACCTGCGGAGTCGTCACGACGAGGATCTCCGAGTTGGGCAGCAGCTGCGCGATCGAGATCGCGACGTCGCCCGTGCCCGGAGGCATGTCGATGAGCAGAACGTCCAGGTCGCCCCAGAACACGTCCGCGAGGAACTGCTGGAGGGCGCGGTGGAGCATGGGGCCGCGCCAGATGACGGCCTGGCCGTCGGGCACGAACATGCCGATCGAGATGACCTTGACGCCGCCGGCACCCACGGGCGGGATCATCATGCCGTCGATGACCTGCGGGTCGTGGTCCACGCCGAGCATGCGCGGGATCGAGAAGCCGTAGATGTCCGCGTCCATGACGCCGACCTTGAGGCCCTGCGCAGCCAGCGCGGCGGCCAGGTTCGCGGTCATGGAGGACTTGCCGACGCCGCCCTTACCGGAGGTGACGGCGATGACGCGCGTGAGGGAGTCGGGGCGAGAGAAGGGGATCTCGCGCTCGGGACGACCGCCGTTGAGCTTCTCGCGCAGCGCCTTCTTCTGGGCCTCGTCCATGACGCCCATCTCGACGGAGACGTTCTCGACGCCGTCGACGGCGCCCACGCGCTCGGTGACGTCCTTCGTGATCTGGGTGCGCAGGGGACATCCGGCGGTGGTGAGCAGGACCTTGACGGCGACGGAGGAACCGTCGATCGTGACCAGGTCGGGGGTCACCATGTTGAGGTCGGTGATGGGGCGGCGGATCTCGGGGTCGATGACCTGGCCGAGAGCCTCCATGACGGAATCAAGCGTGACTGGCATGGACTCCACTCTACTGGCCAGGGTGCCCATCTTCTAGGGGACGAAAGGCACCATTGGCCTCGACCTCAGCCTCCGCCTCGTTCGACGAGGCATTGGCCGCGTCCGCGGCGATCTCCGCGCGCAGTTCCTCCAGCATGTCGCGCAGCTCAGAGCGCACGAAGTCGCGGGTGGCGACGTCCTGGAGCGCCAGGCGCAGGCCGGCGATCTCGCGGGCGAGGTACTCGGTGTCGGCGAGGTTACGCTCCGCGCGAAGGCGGTCCTGTTCGGCCACGACGCGGTCGCGGGCGTCCTGACGGTTCTGCGCGAGCATAATCAGCGGGGCCGAGTACGAGGCCTGGGTCGAGAACGCGAGGTTCAGGAGGATGAAGGGGTAGGGGTCCCAGGCGGCTTCCTCGCTGATGCCGGCGAGCATCAGGTTCGCGCCGATCCACGCGATCACGAAGATCGTCATGTAGAGGACGAAGCGGGGCGAGCCCATGAAACGGGCGGTGGCCTCGGCGAAGCGGCCGAAGCCGTCGCCGCCGCCTGACGAGCGGCGGAAGAACCACCGACGCTTGTCAATCGGGTTATCCAGGCGATCAGCCATCGATGCTCCTTGCCATCATGCGGTCGGTCACGTCGTCGTCGAAGTCTCGCCAGTCCTCGGGCAGCAGCTCGTCGAGGACGTCGTCGACTGAGACGGCGCCGTGCAGGTGCCCGTCCTCGTCGACGACGGGCAGGACCGTCAGGTTGTAGGTAGCCAGCAGACGCGTCACGGTCGCGATGTGCGCGTTGGGGTCCACGGACTCGATGTCGCGGTCCAGGATCGTGCCGAGCAGGGTCTGCGGGGGCTCGCGCAGCGCGCGCTGGATGTGCACCATGCCCAGGTACTGGCCGGTCGGGGTCTCCTGGGGTGGGCGTGCGATGAAGGCGACGGTCGCGATCGAGGCCGGGATGTCCTCGCGTCGTACGGCAGCCAACATCTGGGCGACGGTTGCGTTGGGGCCGAAAATGACCGGCTCGGTGGTCATGAGCGAACCGGCGGTCGACTCGTCGTAGGTCAAGAGTCGACGCACGTCCTCGGCCTCTTCGGGCTCCATGAGGGCCAGCAGGGACTGGGCCTGCGCGTCGGGCAGCTCGGCGACGAGGTCGGCCGCGTCGTCAGGCTGCATGACGTCCAGAACGTCGGCGGCTCGGGCGGCTTCCAGCGCGGAGACGATCGCGATACGGTCGTCGTTACCCAGCTCCTCGAGCACGTCGGCGAGACGCGCATCCGTCAGCTGCATGGCGACCGCCATCTTTCGATCCTGGGGGAGCGTGTGCATGAAGTCCGCCAGGTCCGCGGGGCGCATGTCCTCCGTGTACTGCACGAGCGCGGTCGCCGCCTGGTTCGAGTCGGTCTTGAGCAGGCCGGAGACCTCGGACACGTCCACGGTCAGGGTCTCGCCGCTGCGCGTGAAACCGAGGGAGGAGGTGCGCACGCGCTGGACGTGCAGGGTGGAGATCACCCAGTCCTTGGGGCGGCGCTGGCGCATCGCGACGTCGAGGATGCGCACCTGTCCCGAGCCGTCGTTCATCGTGACGACGCGGTCGAAAAGCTCGGAGAGCACGAGCGTCTCGATGGGACGCTGCGTGAAGGAACGGATGTTGAGCAGGCCCGTCGTGATGACCGAACCGGACTCGATTGCGGTCACGCGAGTGAGCGGCAGGAAGACACGCTTACGCGGGCCGACCTCGACGACGAAGCCGATGACGTTGGCTTCGGATTTCAGCCGAAAGATGACAACGACATCGTGAATCTTGCCGACCTGGTCGCCCAAAGGGTCGAAAACACTGGTGCCAGCGAGCTTCCCGATGTAGACGCGGCGGCCCTTGGTGCCTAGTTCAATAGATGCAATGCTCACTCTTCCATCTTAGGCTGGTGACCACAGATGCGTACTGATGAGCCGGTCGCCGCATGAACAATGCGTTCCATGCCACCGAGGCCGGGGACGAAGGAGAAGAAATGGCTGTCGTGATGGACCCGCAGATGCCCACGGGCACCGAGGTTGCCTCGTACGAGACCTACGCGCAGGCGCGTGCGGGCGTCGACTTCCTCTCGGATGCCGGCTTCGACGTTTCCGCGATCACCATCGTCGGCTCCGACCTGCACCTCGTCGAACGCGTCAAAGGACGCCTCACGATTGCCCGCGCGTCCCTGTCTGGCGCGTCGAGCGGCGGCCTGTGGGGCGCGCTGTGCGGCATGCTCATGTCGGCCGGGCAGAACGC
>CALBAF010000171.1 GCA_937926415.1 uncultured Actinomyces sp. | reverse complement strand
CCCAAGAAGGCCTCGTCGGGCGGTAGGCGTCCGCCCGTGAACCTGTGGCCTCGCCGTATCATCACCGGCCTCGGCCTGCTGCTGATCCTCGCCCTCATCGTGTGGGGAATCGTCGCGGCCGTGCGCGCCATCGCGGGAGCCTTCAGTGCCGATCCCGCACCCCAGTCGACCCCGCAGTCCGTCGTCCAGTCCGGAGCCCTCGACGCCTCCGGATACACGCTGAAGGGCGGCCAGGAGGCTACCGCCGACGGTCTGCTCACCGACGGTACGACGATTGACATTCCCGCCTGTCTGGACCGCGACATCACGGCCACCGCGAATGCGAGTCCCGTGGCATCGGGTTCCGCGATGCTCGTGACGCTCACGCTGGAAAACCGTGGTTCGGTGGCCTGCTCGACGTCGCTGACGCGTTTCAACCTGGCGGTGACGACCGGTGACCACCAGGTCTACGATTCTTCGCGCTGTGCAGATAGTCAGCAGCCCTCCACGACGCTGCTGCTGCGCCCGGGCGGAACATGGTCCGGCTCGCTGCGCTGGGACGGATACGTGTACACGAACGGCTGCACGGCTCCCGCGGGTGGAGCGAGCGCAGCCGAGCCCGGCACCTACAAGGTGGCCGTCACGATGGGGACGCGCGAAGTCGGCTCGACCGTCGTCGACGTGATTCCGGCGCCGACTCCGGCGCCGACCCCCGCGCCCCAGTCGGGAGTGCAGTCGGGCGCCCAGTCTGGCCGATAAAGGCAGCCTAGCCTGATAAAAGCCGCCGGGCAGCTAGCGGCTACCAGCCGACGATTCCGGCGCTCACGGCCTGAGCCTGGTGGGCCAGGTTCTCGGTGATGAGCTTGGCTCGGTAGGGGCCGATCCCCTCGAGCTCCTCGAGGTCCTCGACGGTGGCCGCGCGCAGCTGCGGCAGCGAGTTGAAGTGCGCGGACACGACCTTGATGGCGCTCCACGACAGGTGCGGCACCAGGGACAGGGCGCGCACGCCGCGCGGCGTGATCTCGCGGTCTAGGTCCGCGACCTCGTACACGTCCAGGCCCAGGATGTTTGAGATGGCGGTGAGGTCCACGATCCGCTCCGAGCCGAGCGAGGACAGCTCGGCCTCGACGCGTGCCAGGTCGTCGGGATTCGCGATGTAGTCACGCATGACGAGGGCGCGCTCGGACGCGGAGCCGCGCACGAGGTCCTCGACCTGCAGGGCCAGCAGGCGGCCCTCCGAGCCCAGCTCCTCGAGGTACTCCGTGATCTCGGAGGTGATGCGCCGAATCATTTCCATGCGCTGCATGACGGTGGCGACGTCGCGCACGGTCGCGCTGTCGCGCATTTCCAGGATCGTCAGGGTCTGCAGGACCTCGTCGAGGCGCTGGCTGTAGCGGTCGAGCGTGTCGACGGCCAGGTTCGCGCGCGACAGCAGGGCCTCGGGCTCCTCCACCAGGCGATGCTCGGAGCCCACGTAGATGGAAATCATGCGCATGGACGCCGACAGGGACAGGACCGGCAGGTGGGTCTGGCGGGCGGTGCGCTGCGCGGTGCGGTGGCGCATACCCGACTCGTCTGTGGGGATCGTCGGGTCGGGGAAGAGCTGCACGTTCGCCTTGCGGATGCGCCACTGGTCGGGATCGATGATGACGGCGCCGTCCATCTTGCACAGTTCGCGCAGGCGCGCGGCCGTGAAAGCGACGTCGAGGTCGAAGCCGCCCGAGCACATGGCCTGCACCTCCGGGGTGTACCCCAGGACGATGAGAGCACCCGTGTGGGAGCGCTGGATTCGTTCCAGTCCCTCTCGCAGAGGCGTGCCGGGCGCGACTGCGCGCAGTGCGTCACGAAGGATCGCTGCATCGGACGTCAATGTGATTCCCTCCCAGAACAGACGGTGTGATTCCTATTATTGCGAGTCAGCGGGGAAAGCGACACGAATAGCCGTCGCCAGATCCGACACAGTAAACACGGTGATGCCGTCGACTCCCGACAGGTCCTCGCTGCCCTGGGTGGGCACGATCGCCGAGGAGAAGCCCAGGCGCGCGGCCTCG
>CALBAF010000170.1 GCA_937926415.1 uncultured Actinomyces sp. | reverse complement strand
CATCGGGACGGCCGCCCCGGCCTCGGCGAGGCCATGCAGGCGATCAAGGAGCGCGCGGATCGCGGGCAGCCACACCTGCTCGGTTGCCGCCTTGATGGTCAGCGCGTACGCCAGGTTGTTGATGTCCTCGGAGGTGCAGAAGATGTGGACGACCTCGCGCAGGGACGGCAGATTCGTGTCCGCGCCCAGCTTGTCGGAGGCGGCCTCCAGGTATTCGCCGATCAGGGATTCGACGGCCTTGACGTCGGGGCGGGTAACCGCCTCGAACTCGCCCAGGCGCTTGATGTGGTCGGCTCCGAAGTCGCGCGTGAGGGCGCGCAGGTAGTCGCGCTCGGCGTCGGTCAGCGTGGGCGCGCCCGGCAGGACCGAGTTGTCGAGCAGGAAAATCAGCCACTCGATCTCGACGTGCACGCGCGCGCGGTTCAGGCCCGCCTCGGACAGGTAGTTCGCCAGGGGCGCGGCGACCGCGCGGTAGCGGCCGTCCAGCGGGCTGAGCGGTTCACCCCCGCCCGCCAGGTCCGAATAGCCGTGGGCAGTGGAGAACAGTGTCATCGTGTCGCTCATACTCCTATCTTCCCAGAACGAGGGGCCTTCGGGACGCCCAGTCCGCTCGGCGGTTCGTGGCGTGGGTAACGCACGAGGCCGGGCTAGTCAGGGGTTTAACCGGTAAGCCTGAAGATCCTCGGGCGTAATTTGCTCCGATGGCACAAGCTGATAGTGTTCCTCGCGCCTAATTCGAAGCTCGCCGTCCTGAAGAGCAAGCTCGAACAACGCAATCAAGCCGTCATCCGCAAACTGAGCAGCAATCGGACGTGCGATCATGGACGGCCACCTGTCAGCGCACACAGCGAGGTCTTGCTCCGCCTGTGTCACGCCAATTTCATCCTTGCCGCCCTTTGCCTGTACCGGCAAAATGTACTGCCTGCCACCACCGTCGACGCCAACATAGATCTCATCAATTTCCACTTGCCCGATACCCGGCGCTGTTGTGCGCAAGTGGTTCTGGAGGGAGTAGGTGGTGATTCCCAAGAAGACATCAACGAGCCGGTTGTAACGAACCAAGGCGAGCAGAGCCTGCTCATCACCGAGAGCAGAGGATCGAATAATCTGCGGAGTGGCGTCCGGAATTTTGATGCGGGCGAGAGAAGGATTCGGAATGATTCGAACCTGTTGTTTCACGAGCTCGAACTGGTACTCAGCTCGCCCTTTTCCTCGGATAATCCACTGCATACCTTCTGGAGCCACTGCGCGTATGCTTTCAGGAAGCGTGCGGCGATAGCGGAAAGCATAGATGAGATCTCCGAGGTTTTTAGGTGCTCGAACACCAAGTTCGTCCGCTGCCTCAAGGAGCTCATCCCTCTTCCAGATTGATGTTCTGCCATCCTGGAAGTGTTTGAAGAAGATCCGTTCCAAGATGAGTGAATACAGATCAGATGAGGCTTCTTTGACCATCAGCTATTTCCTATCACGTTGTGGGATGACACGTTCTTCGATCCCGTAGTACTTTTCTGCTTCACTGGCGTTCATTGAGAGAAGCGCCGGGTTACCGAGTTCGATGGTCTTGCCGCGAGTAGGCGTGATGTTGTCTGCCTTCAGCAGGACTGAACCAATGGCCCGCCCGAGGCGAGCCGGAACTGAATTTCCGATCTCGCGGAATCCATTCCACTTCGTGACGTGGAATCGGAACCAATCGGGGTAACCGTGAAGGCGCGCCGCTTCTCGGACGGTAATGACGCGGGGATATGTCGGGTGGATCGGACGCGGCGCGGTAAAAGCACCTCGATCAGATGCAGTTCCTGCGCGCAGTGTGTTGCAGATTCCTTCGGGGTTTAGTCGAAGGAAACGTGAGACGGGCTCAACATCACCCGGTGCCGTCGCATCGAAACGTTCAATTGATGTACTTGTGTGGTTCGTCCGATTCGACGAGGTCAACACGGACCGGTCAAAGCGGCGAGGGTGCGAGAAATCGTCCGCAGCAGTTGTTATACCGCGCAGCTCTGCCGCGTAGTCCGAAGGTGTGCCGTAAACGACGTCGGATGCGGTGTCTCCTTCAAGGAGCTCGTTGATCGAGTGAGCGTCGGGAATATCCGAGAGTGCGTCATTGACGGAGGGGCCAAAGGGCAGCAAAGGATCACTCGGGAGAGGCTTGTTTCGAATAGGTCGAGGTGTGAAAAGTGGTTCTGGATAGTGCGGTAGAGGCACGTCCTCGCGGGCGCCCAAAAGGATGAGGCGCTTACGAGATTGTGGCGTACCGTAGTCCGCCGCCTGCAAAACGCGATAAGGGGTGAGTACCTGATACCCCCCATCAGACAGAAGATCGATAACTTCTGTGAGTAGTTGACGGTGCTTGCCGACAGTCAGACCCGCGACGTTTTCCATGAGGAAATGGCGGGGCTGCAGTTCGAGAACCAAACGTACATATTCTTTCAACAGTGCGTTTCGAGGATCATCGATAGCGCGGCGGCCGATGAGGGATATCCCTTGGCACGGTGGGCCTCCGGCAACCAGAGCAATCTCCCTGTCTCCGATCTCGGAATTGCTGCGAATCTCAGCGCCGGTGATACCTGTAACATCTCGAGCGAAGGTCTTTCCATACGGGAAGTTGTACTCGTGGACCGCTGCGTGAATGGGATCGTACTCGACTGCGGCTGCGATTTCGTATCCGGCTTGTTCGAGGCCGAGAGATAGTCCTCCTGCTCCTGCGAAGAGGTCTACGGCGAGCGGTCGTGTGTAGTCGAGTGGCATGCTCCGATGCTACAACGGTGCACCTTCATCAGCGGTTCAGGTCGCTATCGCGTTGTTCATCTTCGGTGAACGAGGGGGCTGTTTTATGCAAGGCTTCTACGCGGATGTCTGGGCGTGTCGTCCACAGGGGTGGGGTGCGTCGGGTGGTTATCCACAGGTTGAGTCGGACGGCTGGTTGTAGGGGAGTGAGGCGGCGTAGCGTGCGAGGACAAGCAACGACTCTTCCAACGATGGGAGACACCATGATCCTCGATCCAACCAGCCCAGGCTTTTCCCTCCAAGCTGCCCAGGGCCTCGTCGACGGCCTGCTTGGGGTGCTCGCGGGTGCGACGTGCCCGCAGTGGACGGGAGTGGGAGGCGACTCCTATCGGGCGCGCTGCGGCGAGACCGTCGCCGGAGCTCAGGCAGTCCTCGACCAGATTCAACAGGCCCTCGACCTCGTCCCAGCCTTCGACGCGGAGCGGACTCGGGGACTGACGCGCAGACTCGCCGAGGCCGCCGAAACAGCCGTAGGTCATCCCGAACTCGTCATGCTCGGAGCGTGGTGATCGTGGCCTTCGATCCGAAGCGACATGTCTCCGTCTCCTCGGGTTCCTTCCACGTGGACGTCAACGAGCTGTGTGCCGCGCACACCCTCGTCACATACGAAGAGACCCTCTCGATCGGACCGGCGCGCCTCGCGCTGAACGCCGCGCTTTCCGAGGCCGACCTGGCCTCGTTCTTTGCCCCGGAGACGGCTGCCGGACTCATCTCCGCGATCAGCGCCGCCATCAGCGCCCTCGACTCCCTTCAGTCCAGCGTCGACGACCTGAGGTGGAAGCTGCAGGACGCGGCCCTCACCTACGCGGACGCGAACGCGGCCGCTTCCCTGTGGGAGGCCGTACCCGGCAGCCCGATGGGGGCACAGCTCAGCTGGCGGAGCCTCGGAGCGTTCGTCCTATGTCCCGGCAGCACCCTGGCCAGCGGCGGCGCCGCGCTCTACCACGGAGTGCAGGACGCCTCCGCGCGCTTGGGAGCGTACTGGCTGCCCGACCTCCTCATGCACAACATGACCAACCCGGTGTACACGAGGGACCTGTGGAACACCGCGATCGACGGCATCGCCTTCGCGCGGCACGGAGACGCGGAATCAGGGGCATTGTTCCAGCGCGACCTCGGCAGATTCGCCCTCGACATGAATTCCATGCCCGCGTTCCGAGGCGTCGCGCAGTTACTGGCCGGGAAGGGGGTCAGTCAGGACCTGAACTCGACGTCGACGCAGCCCGCGTCCGGTATCGCCGCGCTCGCGGCACCCTGGGTGGCGAGCACCTGGTACAACGTCTTCGGTGGTGGGCACGGAGCCAGCTACGGGGTCGCCGTGAGGGGACCGGACGGGAACAGTCGTGTCCATCACAACGAGGTAGCCGCCCATATCCCGTCCAGTACCCTCGACGCACGGACCCGCGCGACGCTCGGGTTGATGCCCGACGCAACCCCCGACACTCACCACCGGGGCGTCACCACCAGCGCGGACACCATCGAGCACATCGTCGACATGCACGGAGGCGACGCCGACAACGGCGAGATCGCCATCGAAGAACACGTGACGGTCGGGGAGGACGGGGAGACGACCCGCTCGTGGACCGTCGACATCCGAGGCACCCAGTCCTTCTTCATCGGGCAAACGGGACCCCAGGACATGACCACCAACCTGCAGGGTGTGGCGGGAATGGCCTCGGATCAGCTCGACGCCATCGTGGAAGCCATGGATGCGGCCGGTATCTCGCCCGAGGAGGCTGTCGAGTTCGCTGGCCACTCGCAGGGCGGCATCATGGCGGCCCAGCTGGCCGCCGACCCCGCCGTGCGTGCACGCTACAACGTCGTCTCCGTCGTCACCGCCGGTTCACCCACGGCGACGGTTGCGCCCAGCGATGTGCCCGTCCTCTCCTACGAAAATGCTGGCGACATCGTCCCCGGCCTGGATGGGAACGCGACGCGCGGAGACAACGTGACGACCGTCAGGTTCCACGACTACGAGGCCACGGCTCACCCCGAAGACCCGGTTCCCTCCTCGCATAGCGCTCCGCTGTACGTCGACGAAATCCGCAGCACCCTGGACGCTGCCCGGGCCTCGTCCGATCCGGGACTGAGCGCCCTGGCTGCCGCCGAGGCCCGCCGCACCCAGGCGCTCGGCCTCACGCAGGACACGCAGACCACCATCCACCACTATCAAACGAGGCGCATCACCCAGGGGTAATGCGCCTCGACGGAGAAGGGAGTGATGTCAGTCCCGCTCGTCCTTCTTGTCCCGCAGGATGCCAGAGACGATCGAGGACACCACGGAGGTGATGACCGCGCCGGCCAGGCAGGACCAGAAGCCGCCCGTCGTCATGGGGAATCCGAGCGATGTGGACAGCCACCCCGTCAGCGCGAACAGCAAAGAGTTCGTCACCAGGGCAAACAGGCCGAAAGTGAGGAGGTACAGGGGGAACGCGAGCGTCGTCACGACAGGCTTGATGATCGAGTTCACCGCCGTGAACACCAGGGCGACGGCCGCCAGAACGATGACGGTCTGCGACGTCGACGACGACTCGATCGAGATCGACGAGACCAGACGGGTCGTCACCCACAGGCCGGCCATCGTGGCCAACAAACGTGCAATAAAATCCATTTCTCTATTCTTGTGCAGTGGGACGATGCTTGCACGGTCCCATCCCATGGGATAGGACTACACACATGACCAACCTGCGCATCCGGCCCGCCGTCGCCTCCCTGCCTCGCTACGTTCCCAGCAAGACTGCGCCCGACGCCGTCAAGATCTCCTCCAACGAGATGCCGACGCCGCCCAGCCCCGAGGTGCTCGAAGCGATCGCCCGCGAGCTCGAGACGATCAACAGGTATCCCGACCTGACGGCCGCGCCACTGCGTGAGGCCCTCGCCCAGCGCTTCGGCGTAGGCGCCGATCAGGTGTGCGTAGGCACCGGTTCCTCGGCGATCCTCGTCGCCGCACTGTCCGCCGTGTGCCAGCCCGGCAGCCAGGTCGTCTTCCCCTGGCGCTCCTTCGAGTCCTACCCGATCGCCATTCCCTCCGTGGGTGGCGACCCCGTACCCGTCGAGCTCCTCCCGGACGCCACCCACGACCTCGAGTCCATGCGCGCGGCGATCACGCCCGACACCGTCGCCATCATCGTCTGCTCGCCCAACAACCCGACCGGTCCCGCCCTCACCTACGAGGAGATCGCCGGCTTCGTCGCCGACGTGCCCGAGGACGTCATGGTCATCGTCGACGAGGCCTACATCGACTTCGCGACCAAGCCCGGCGTGCGCACCGCGGTTCCCCTCATCGAGGACCACCCCAACGTCATCGTCATGCGCACATTCTCCAAGGCCCACGCACTGGCAGGCGTTCGAGTCGGCTACGCCATCGGCGATCCCGAGGTGATCGGCGCGATCCAGGCCCTCCTCGTGCCCTTCGGCGTTAGCTCCCTCGCCCTCGCCGCGGCCCTCGCGTCGTTGAAGGATGCTGAGGGCGTGCAGCGCGCGGTCGCCGAGATCATCGCCGAGCGCGAGCGCATTATCCCGGTGCTGCGAGACCTCGGCTACGACATCCCCGACAGCCAGTCGAACTTCTACCTGATCCGAGGCGACGTCTACGGCCTCGTCGAGGCATGCGCGCGTGTCGGCCTCATCGTGCGCCCCTTCCGCGTGGGCGTGCGCGTCTCGGTCGGCTCGCGCGAGCAGAACGATCTCTTCCTGTCAGTCGCCGCCGAATTCGTACGCACCGCGGGCATCGGCGCGTAGGGGCAGCATGCGAATGGGCGCGCCCGACACAGCGGACGCGCCCATGACCACCCACCCGGGTGCCGCGATTTACGGGATCAGCAGCGAGGCAATGAGGAGAAGTGACCAGCCGAGCTCGCTGAATCCGATGAACTTGGGGGAGAAGGGGCGCGCGCGGGTCCGGTTCAGCGTCGGCAACACCCACGCGCGCGCAGTCAGGCACGCCCACATGAGGACGGGCCAGATCGTCAGCGCACCGAACCACCACGCCACGGCCGCGCACAGCGTGAACGCCGCGTGCAGCAGCGTGGAACCCATCGCCCAGCGCGGGTCCTTACGGCCGCGGATCATTGAGCGAACCAGCGGAACGGTGCCGATGTAGTGCAGGCCGAACGCGGCGCACGTCGCCCACGCCTGGAGTGTCACCGCAGCAGGTGAACCGTCTGCAATCGCTAGCGAGAACGCCACGGGCCCCATGATGTTGCCCGCCAGGATCGAGGCGGCGCGGGCGCCCAGGGAGCGCTCGCGGCCCTTCCACACGAGGTAGATCGCGGACGAGGCCAGGGGTGCGAAGGCAATCGCCCACCACAACAGCTGCGGGCGCAGGGCCAGGAGGGTG
>CALBAF010000169.1 GCA_937926415.1 uncultured Actinomyces sp. | reverse complement strand
GGGACGAATTGCATCTTTGGACGACCGGGATTCTGGTCGGTCTCATCAGCTTTCCCATGCATTCCGTCAATTCCCGCGCGCTCTTCTTGGCGGCTGAAACCCTCTTCTTCAGTGAGCGTTTCCATCTCCGAGGTCGCGCCTTCGTCAGGTTGGGTCATCAGTGCAGGGTCGAGTAGCATCGCTTCGTCACGTTTGGTCGGAAGAATGCTCTTCACGTAAGACTCAATCGCCTCATCTTGGGGGATATCGCGCCCGGATTCTTCGGCCAAATACCAGCGGTGTTCAAGGAATTCGTGGAAAATCTGTGCGGGTTCAAGCTTTGCAGCAAGTTCTGCGGGAACAGCGCTGATGACGGGTTCGAAGACTTCGTTCATCCATTCGTGTGCAACGATTTCCAGGGGTATCTTGTTCTTCCCAGTCATCGCACGGTAGGTCTCAATGTCGTTGAGCATTCGCTGTGCCTGATTTTCGCCGACATCCATACCGGTCAAGCGCATGAGCTTTCGATGATGATGTCCAGCGTCGACGACCTTCGGAGTGATGATCATGTGAGTGCCATCAAGATCCGAGGACATCTGAAGTTCTCCGACTTCGAAGCCCAGGTCATTGAGGCGGCGGATGCGCTGAGCAACACGCCATTTTTGGTTGGTTTCGATGACTTCAGGGCCCGTGAGTTCATTCCAGAGCTCAAGGTAGCGTGAACGAATACGGTCGCCGACTGCGATGGGGTCTTCTTCGCTGGGGAAGAAAGAACCGGCCTGCAAATCCATGAGCTCGCCGATGATGTTGGTGCGTGCAAGATCGACGTCGTACAGGCGTTGCCCTTCGGTGAGTGAAGGGTGAATTTCACCGGTTTCTGCGTCGACGAGGTAGGCAGAAAATGATCCGGCATCGCGCCTGAACAAGGTGTTTGACAGTGAAACATCGCCCCAATAGAAGCCCAGAAGATGGAGGCGAACAAGAAGGACGGCCAAAGCATCAATTAAGCGTCCCGCGGTGTCGGGGGACATATGCTGCGAGAAGACTGCACGGTAGGGAAGGGAGAACTGCAGGTGTTCAGTCACCAATACGGCTGCGAGCTCCTCGCCGAAGGCATCCCGCCGGCCGCTGACGACTGCTGTGGGGATAACCGAGGGAGCTCCCATTCGTGAGAGGTTGCGAAGGAGTTCGTACTCTTTGTACGCGACGCTTTCCCCGATCTCTTTGACTGCAATCACCCTGTCGGAAAGATTGACGAAGCGAACGACGTGGCGTGAAATGCCGCGGGGAAGAGCGGCAAGGATTTCCTTAGGCCAGTCTTCAAGGGGAAGATCCCAAGGCAAATCCAGCAGTGCCGGGTCAATCGTTGCTGCGGTGATCTCAAGCGTTGAGGGAATGGGCATGGCTCTATTGTCTCATTCATTGCGCGATAGGGCACGGGGCCCCGTATGAGCCGTTTTAGTGATCAGAAACCTTGATCACTCGGGCAGACGATCGCCGGTGGATGCAGAGAAGTTGTGCTGCTGTCCAGCCTTGATGCGAGTGTGGATCACGCCGCCGGGCTTGGGAGCGGTGCGCGGAGGAACGCGGACGATGAGTTGCTCGCCCTTGCCTTCGCTGCCAGAACCCAGACCGTGGCCGGAATCTGCACCTGCCAGGTGACCGTAGATGTAGGCATCCGAACCCAGTTCCTCAACGAATTCAACTTCGATCGGAATGGTGTTTTCGGTTTCTGCAGAAACGACCTCGAGGCCCTCGGGACGGAAGCCGATCGTGATCTTGCCTTCGTCTTCGGGAACCATGGCGTCCAGCGTTGCCTGAGAGAGCGGAACCTCTGCGGTGCCGAGCTTTGCGACATTGCCTTCAACCTTGAACTTGCCCAGGTTCATGGCGGGGGAGCCGATGAAGCCAGCGACGAACTCGTTGGCGGGACGCTCGTACATCTCCTGCGGGGTGCCGCACTGCTGGAGCAGGCCGCCGGCGAGAACCGCAATGCGGTCGCCCATCGTCAGAGCCTCGGTCTGGTCGTGGGTGACGTACACGGTGGTGACGCCGAGCTCACGCTGCAGGGAGGCGATCTGCGTACGGGTCTGGACACGCAGCTTGGCGTCCAGGTTCGACAGGGGCTCGTCCATGAGGAACACCTGGGGCTTACGGACGATAGCGCGGCCCATGGCGACACGCTGACGCTGGCCGCCGGACAGGGCCTTGGGCTTGCGGTCCAGGTAGGGCTCCAGGTCGAGGATCTTAGCGGCCTCTTCGACGCGCTTGTTGATCTCTTCCTTCGGGGTGCCGGCGATCTTCAGGGCGAAGCCCATGTTCTCGCGCACCGACATGTGGGGGTAGAGAGCGTAGTTCTGGAAGACCATCGCGATGTCGCGGTTCTTCGGCGGAACGTCCGTGACGTCCTTGTCGCCGATGAGGATGCGGCCGGAGTTCACGTCCTCCAGGCCGGCGAGCATACGCAGCGAGGTCGACTTACCGCAGCCGGAGGGGCCGACGAGAACGAGGAATTCGCCGTCCTTGATCTCGAGGTCGAGCTGGTCGACGGCGGGCTTGTCGGAACCCGGGTAGACGCGGGTGGCCTTGTCAAAGGTTACGGTTGCCATGGAGTTTTCCTTCCCACCGGCAGGTACGTGCCGGACGATCCGTAGTGGGGTGACCGTGGAGCGTCTTCGCCCACGGAGTGCGAACGCGGATCGTTCCGCGCGCGCGACTAATAGCGAAGTTAGCACGCTCGCTCGAGGGTGTACAGCTCGGGCCACATGGTGGATTGACAGCGTGTGTGCGTCTGGCATTTTCGAGGCCGAGGCCGGGGTTGCCCCGCGCGGGTGGCCGCAGATGGGGGAGGGGCCAGGTAGGCTGAGGGCGTGGAAGAAGGCGAGGAACTGGGCGGCTACAGGCTGATCCGTCGGCTCGGTACGGGCGGGGCGGGGACGGTCTGGCTCGCCGAAGACGGGGGCGGCACGCGTGTCGCCCTCAAAGCCATGCATCCGGCGATGGCCGCCTCGGAGGAGTCGCGCCAGCGCCTGGAGCGCGAGACGCGCACCGTGAACTCCGTGCGCTCGCCCTTCGTCGCGCACATCGTCGATGCGGAGACCGAGGCCTCCCAGCCTTTCGTTGTCTCGGAGTACGTGGAGGGCCCCACGCTCGCGGAGATCCTTGTCTCCGGGCCGGTTCCTCTGCGTGGCGTCGCCGCCCTGTCCTATCACCTGGCGTCCACGATCGCGGCCGTTCATCACGCGAACATCATCCACCGCGACATTAAGCCTTCCAACATCATCTGTTCGCCGCGCGGCCCGGTCCTCATCGACTTCGGCATCGCGATGGCGACCTCCGATCAACACCTGACGAGCACCGGCCTCGTGTCGGGGACGGCCGGGTACACCGCCCCCGAACTGCTCCAGGGCCGCGGTGCCACGAAGGAGTCGGACTGGTGGGCGTGGTGTGCCACCCTGCTGTCCTGTGCCACCGGGCGCCCGCCCTTTGGCAAGGGCGACGTGTCCGCAACGATGCTGCGCGTCCTCGAAGGGGACCCCGACCTCGCCGGACTGCACCCCATGGTCGCTGACGCCCTCGTGGGCGGGCTCGCCCCCGATCCTGACGATCGCCCTTCTCCCTCCCTGATTGTCGCCGATCTCATGAGCGCCGTCGGGTGGGCGCCCGGCGAGCTCGACTACGTGACCGTGAACTGGGCGCAGCTGCTCGACACGGGCATGCGCACGCAGATGGTGAACTCGGACCCCCAGGAGATCGCCGCGCCTCCCGAGTGGGAGGATGCTGGGCAGCGTCCGGACGCCTCCGGTGCACGCGCCGTGGCCTATCCGCAGCATCTGCGCCGCGACGCCTCGGAATTCACCGCGGCGAATGACCACACCGACGTCGTGGACACCGCGTCGGTGGCGGAGGGCTACGGTGACTGGTCCGATGACACCGGCGAAGTCGCCTGGCACGACGATGCTACCGATGTCTGGCAGAGCGTCGACGACTCTGATCCCACCGAGGTCATGGCCCCCTACGCTCAGCCTCAGTACCCGGGTCCGCAGGGCGCGTATGATCCCGGTTTTGCCCCGGGGTATGGGCAGCAGTCCTATCCGCAGGCCGGCGTTGCCGGTGTGCCGATGGGGGCGGGTCCCCAGTGGAATCCCAACCCAGCGATGGGGGTGGGCGACGCTCAGGCGGAGCGGGCCTCGTCCGCGGCGAAGGGGACGTGGATCTCGGGCGCCGCACTGCTGGCCCTCCTGGCCTCCCTGCCCTTCCTTTTCGGTCTCACTGGCTCCATGATCGTGGGGATCGCACTCACTGCCTTCGGCTTGATCGGCGCGATGTCGCGGTGGCTGGAGCGCCGTCGGATCCTGCGCGGGGCGAAGGCCAGCGACACGGCCGCCGTCATCGCCATGTCGCCGATCCTGCTGGTGCGCTCGATCCTATCGACAGCGCTTGGCCTCGTCGTCGGAGGTCTCGTTCCCTACGGGATCTGGGCCTTTGTGTCCCACTCGCGCGAAGGGCACGTCCTGTGGTCATGGCCCGCCGATGTCGTCGCCTCCACCGGAGTTGATCGCACGGACTACTGGCTGAGCGACCCGCGTGGAACGATCGTCGTGTGGGCACTCGCCGTGCTCATGATGCTGACTGCCTGGCTCATGCCGTTCACTGCCGATCTGAGGGTCGGCGTGTCCACAACGCTGCGTGCGATCGTGCGTCCCGCATGGGGACGAGGCCTCCTCGCGGTAGGCTGTATGGCGTTCCTTGCGGGTGCGTGGTTCGTCGTTACAGGTGGGCTGCCGCACTAAGCGCGTTCAGACCGCGCCCGATATTCTTGCAACATTCAACTACTTTCGGAAGGTGAGTCCATGGCTCAGAAGAAGAAGCCGGCCGTCGACCCCGTGCGCGCGAAAGCCGCGCAGATGCGCCAGGCGCAGGAGCGTGCTGACCGCCGCACCCGCATTATCGTCATCTCCGCCGTCGCTGTCATCGTCCTTGCGGTCGTCGCAGCCGTCGGCGGCGTGATCTGGAAGCAGCAGGCGCAGGTCAACGCCGCGCGCAACGTCGACGCCTCCGACGTCCTCGGCATCTATGCCGACGGCCGACCGGTCATCGTCAACGGGAACGGCGTCGTCACCGAGGCAGACCCGAACCTGCCCACTCTCACCGAATACTTCGACTACACCTGCCACGCGTGCGCCGACCTCGACGTATACATGGGCAAGGACCTCACCACCTGGGCCTCCGAAGGCCACTTTAACCTCGAGCTTCAGCCGGTCATCACCGTCAACATGGACTACCTGAAGCCCGCGACGAGCGCCTCGCTCATCGTCGCGCAGAAGGCGCCCGACAAGTGGGTCGACTTCCACCACGCGCTGCTCGCATACTTCAGCACCCAGTTCCAGGCGCATAACGGTACCGTCGTTCAGAATCTCGAGGCCTCCTGGAAGCAGGTCAAGGTGATCGCCGCCGAGGTGGGCGTCCCCTCCGACGTCATCGACACCTTCCCGCTCAACGCCGCCGAGCACTACCTCGAGGCATCGACCACCGCCTGGCAGAACGCCGGATACAAGGGCCGTGGCAACGGGCTCGGCACGCCCGAGCTGGTCAAGGATCGCTCCACTGTGATCCCGCTCGGCAAGCAGCTCGGCGAGCTGCGCCAGACCATCGCGAACGAATTCGGCATCACCGATTCCGCGAGCCAGGATACGACCGAAACTCCGGCCCCCGAGGCCACCGAGCCCTCCCAGAGCGGCGCCGACGAAGCCCAGAGCTCCGAGACGACCGACAGCTCCAACTGAGCCTTCACACACTGTGGGGTGGGACCGCCAAGCGGCCCCACCCCACAGTTTTTTGTTCCGAGCGGGCGACGCGCACGTCAACCCGACTTTTTCGCCAGTCCGCCGGCCTGCCCTAGCCTGACCCGGCGGTGCCCATGGCGCACAAAACCACACAGCCCGCCCGCGCGCACCAGCCCTCACCTGTGGCACACTAGTGTCCGCCGCCGGCTTAGCTCAGTTGGTAGAGCAGCTGTCTTGTAAACAGCAGGTCATCGGTTCGAGTCCGATAGCCGGCTCCACGGAGTCCCTCACTGCGGCACCGCAGCCGCAGCCCACCGTACCCGTTCGGGTGAGGTGCCCCGGCCTCGTCAATGAGAAGTGCCCAGCGACCAATCCACGCCCGACGCGCCCTGCGCCTCCAACAGTTCATTTGCGCGAGAGAACGGCTTCGACCCAAAAAACCCTCGATACGCCGAGAGCGGCGACGGGTGGACGGATGCAATGATCGGCGTGTCACCCAGGCGCGGCGTGAGTGACTGCGCGTCCTTACCCCACAGAATTGCCACGAGGGGAGCGCGCGACCCATCGGGCCTCGTGCGGGACACCAGCGCGTCAATCGCGCACTGCGTCACTTCCTCCCAGCCCCGGCCTCGATGCGACGCGGGAGCACCCGGGCGCACCGTCAACACGCGGTTCAGTAGGCACACGCCCTGCTCGCTCCACGGCGTCAAATCCCCCGACGTCGGAGTAGGAACGCCCATGTCCTCGCTCAGCTCGCGGAAGATGTTGATGAGCGACTTGGGCAACGCCACACCCGGGTGCACTGAAAAGGACAAGCCCATCGCGTGCCCCGGCGTCGGATACGGATCCTGTCCGACGATGAGAACCTTCACCTTGTCGAACGGGTACGTGAAGGCACGGAGAACATCCGTGCCCGCAGGCAGGTAGCCGTGCCCCTCCTTGACCTCAGCGGCCAGCATCGCGCCCAACTCGTGGACGCGCCCCTCCACCGGAGCCAGCGCCTCCGCCCAACCCGGATCAATCAACTCAGCCAGCGGACGCGGATTGTGTTCACTCATAGCACCAGCCTAATGCTGTACAGGCCACGCCACATTCCCCGCGCGCCACCCGCGCCCCACTCCCTGTTTTCCGATAGTCTGAACGCGTGAGTGCTCAGTACCCCAGGGATGAATTTGACCGCGCCGGCGAAGATATGCCCGTCGGCATGCATCGCCCCAAGCCGTCCAAGTGGAAGAACGTCTGGCCTTTCCTGGCCATCCTCGTGATCGTTCCCGCCCTCGGATGGGCAGCGGCGACCGCCCTGTCGCGCCAGCAGACCGCTACCGTCAACAACGCGCCCAGCCCGGCTGCGAGCGCTCCGAGCGC
>CALBAF010000168.1 GCA_937926415.1 uncultured Actinomyces sp. | reverse complement strand
TTGGAGATGCCGCGCGCCAGGTGCACGGAGACGCCCTCAACGTCCTCGAGCTCGGTGGTGCCCAGGAGGAAGCCGGCGACGGAGCCGGGCAGGCCGAGGGCGCGCACGACCTTCCACACGGATTCCTCGCCGGTCGTGGCGACGGAGGCCCACAGGGCGTCGGCGTCGGAGCCGGGGACGGCCTTGGCGATCTCCAGGAGGTCGAGACGGTCACCCACGAGGTCAATGACCTCGCCGGGCAGTTCCGAGGTGCGGTCGTGTCCGCCGGGGACGATGGCCGCGTCCATGCTCCAGTTGTGCGAGACGATGTGCTCGAGGTGGTCGTCGGTGACCAAGAAGACCTGGAATTCACCGTCGGTCACGGACAGCGTGACGAGCGGTAGATCACCAAAGTTCCACCCTTCCTTCTCAGCGGGCAGCTCAGCAAGAAGCGCGCGGTGATCATCGGCAAGCTCGAGGTCACCCAGATCCACGCCCTCAAGGGCCGCGAGGAGCGGCACGGACGAGGCGGGGGTGCGGCCGATCTCGACGATGCGAGTCGGGGTGGGGTCCACGACCTCGGCCACTTCGTCATCGGAGGGCCAGACCTTGCCCAGCGGGGAGTCGCCCTCGGGCAGGTGATCGGCGGTCGCGTTACCGATGCGCACCTCGGCGTCGAACAGGATGGCGAGCTCGTCGGCCAGCTCAGCGGGGGTGGGGCCGGGAACAACCTCGGTCGAGCCGGCGGGGACGGTGGCGACGCGCTCCTTGTCGACCGCGACGTTCAGACCCAGCAGCTGAGGCGAAGAGGGGAACCACTCGACCTGGGCGAGGATCGAACGCTCCTTCAGCTCGCCGGCGACCACGCTGGGATCCAGATCGTGGCCGATGATCATGCCTTCAATGCGAGTCCATTCCTGGGCCATGTCGCTACCTTCCTGTTCGTGGTGACATCGTCTCACCACTCTATGGTTCCATTGTGTCGCGTAGGTCGCTATTTCGCTCGCCCGCGCGGTCAGTTACGAGATTTTGTGTCTTTGCGCCCCGGCCTCGTCCATCAACGCTGCGCCTGCCGCGATCATCACGGTCCACGCGGCCTGGGTCCACAGCACATCATTCTTTCAGTATCCGACGCCCGTCATTGGGTGGTCCTCGCTGCGGTTCATTCCGCAGTTACCTCATCATACGGCGCGCAAACAGCCGGTTTCAAGAGGCATTGTGCCCTGAACGGCCGCGACGAGGGAGGCACGAGGCGTCACACATCGACAGGTTTGAGTCCTTCGTCATACGCTGCTATCCTGACCCGTTACGCGGCTCTACGGACAAGGGGGCCGCATCCCTCACGTGAAAGCAGCTATCATGCCTCTCCTCAGCACCGCAGCGATCGCCGTCGCCGCCACTGTCTTTTTCCTCCTATTCCTGTGGGCAAGCTTCGTCTCCGCGTCGCCGGGCGAAATTAAGGTGATCTCCGGCCCCCGAGGCCAGCGCGTCCTCCACGGCAAGACGGGCTGGAAGGTCCCCCTGCTGGAGCGCGTGGACACCATGACCGCCTCGATGATTTCCGTCGACGCTCAGACCACGGACTTCGTCCCCACGAACGACTACATCAACGTGCGCGTCGACGCCGCCGTCAAGGTCCGTATCGCAACCGACGACCCGACGCTGTTCCGCGCGGCGACGCGTAACTTCCTCTACAAGACGACCACCGAGATTTCCGAGGAAGTGCGCGACACTCTCGAGGGCCACCTGCGCGCCATCATCGGCCAGATGCGACTGACCGACATCATCACCGACCGGGCTGCCTTCTCCGAGCGCGTCCAGGAGAACGCAAAGCAGGACCTGGAGGAGATGGGCCTCGAGATCGTCGCGTTCAACATCCAGAACGTCACCGACCAGAACGGCGTCATCGACAACCTCGGTATCGACAACACCGAGCAGATCCGTAAGGCCGCGGCCATCGCGAAGGCGAACGCGCAGAAGGAGGTCGCGCAGGCGACCGCCGTCGCCCAGAAGGAAGCCAACGACGCGCAGGTCGCCTCCCAGCTTGAGATCGCCCAGAAGCAGACGGACCTCGCCAAGCGCCAGGCCGCCCTGAAGGTCGAGGCCGACACCGAGAAGGCGAAGGCCGACGCCGCCTACGAGATCCAGTCGCAGATTCAGCGCCGCGACATCGAGCGCGAGACCGCCCAGGCCGACATCGTCAAGCAGGAGCAGCAGGCCGTCATCAAGGAGAAGGAAGTCGTCGTCACCAAGCAGGCCCTGCAGGCCGAGGTGAACGCGAAGGCCGACGCCGACCGCTACGCCGCCGAGAAGAAGGCCGACGCGGCCCTGTACGCGCGTCAGCGCCAGGCCGAGGCCGAGGCGTTCGAGCGCACCAAGAAGGCGGACGCCGACAAGCAGGCCATGCTCGCCGAAGCCCAGGGTATCGAGGCTCGAGGCCGTGCGGAAGCCGCCGCGATCGGCGCGAAGCTGACGGCCGAGGCCGAGGGTCTCGAGAAGAAGGCCGAGGCCATGACCAAGATGAACCAGGCGGCCGTCCTCGAGATGTACTTCCGCGCCCTGCCCGAGGTGGCGCGCGCCGTGGCCGAGCCCCTGTCCAAGGTCGACACGATCACCATGTACGGCGAGGGCAACAACGCCCAGATGGTCGGCGACATCACGAAGTCGATCAGCCAGATCAACGCGGGCCTGGGCGATTCGCTGGGCCTGGACCTGCAGCAGATGTTCACAGCCCTCGTGGGCGCCAAGGTCGTCTCCCCGACGATCTCCGACGCGGTTGCGGAGGGCGTGCGCGACGCCTCCGTCCCGAATCCTCCGCAGGAGTGAGCAAGGCTTGAGCGGGGCGCGGGCGCAACCTGTGCCGCGGGCGCGGCGCGACCGCGTGTAAGGCGGA
>CALBAF010000167.1 GCA_937926415.1 uncultured Actinomyces sp. | reverse complement strand
GGGTCTTCGTCGCCGATGATGGCGTCAGCCCTGGCGGCGTCGAGCATGGCGGGGCGTCGCGGCATCTTCGATTGGGCCATGGGGACTTCTTCCTCCTACAATGGGGCTGCTGGGCCTATAGCTCAATGGTAGAGCAGCGGACTTTTAATCCGTAGGTTGGGGGTTCGAGTCCCCCTGGGCCTACTGGTCGCCTCGGAACGTTCCGGGGCGTTCACGCTATCTGCGGGCGCGCGCCCGCGTTCGGAGGTGCAGCATGGATCCTCGTCTTTCTCGCGCGCACGGCGCCCTGGCTGGCCTGGCGCTCGGCGACGCGCTGGGCATGCCGACGCAGGAGATGTCCCCGGAGCAGATCCGCGCGGTGTACGGGCGTATCACGGGACTCGTGGACGGTGACGCCTCGCAGCCCTACGCACCGGGGATGCCGGCGGGGTCAGTCACGGATGACACGGAACAGGCGCTGTTGGTCGCGTCCCTCTTAATACGAGGCCGGGGCTCCTCCTCGGGTCGCGTGGCCCTCAATGCGGTCGAGTTCGCCCACGCCCTGCTGGCCTGGGAGGATTCGATGATCGAGCGCGGCTCGCTCGACCTGCTGGGACCCTCGACGAAGGCTGCGCTGGAGCGCGTGCGCGCGGGCGAGGACCCGCTGACCGTGGGCGGCGAGGGCACCACGAACGGTGCGGCGATGCGCGTCACGCCGATCGGTATTGCGGTCTCGACGGAGGATCCGGAGGCTTTCGCCGAGGTCGTGTGGTCGTCATGCCGGGTCACGCACGCGACGCGACAGGGCTTCCAGTCGGCTGCCCTCGTGGCGGCGGCCGTGTCCATGGGTATCGACGCCGCGCGTTCAACGACCCCGAATCTGAGGTCCCTGCTGTGGAAGGCTGTGTCCTACGTCGATTCCCTGCCCGAGCGCGGCGCGTGGACCCCCGACCCGGACGTCGTTGCCGCGACGCGCAGGGCCATGCAGCTGGCCGTCAACCCCGCCTCCTCATCCCTGGAGTGCCTGGTTGAGCAGGTGGGAACGTCCGTGGCCTCGGCCCACGCGATCCCCATGGCCTTCGCGCTGCTCGCGCGAGACCCGTCCCCGCAGGCGCTGCTGGACGCCGCCAACATCGGCGGCGATACCGACACGATCGGCGCAATCGCGGGCGCAATCCTGGGCGCTGCCCTCGGTGTTCAGGTTCTCCCCGCAGACAGCCTCTCGATGATCGAGGAGGTCTCCCACCTCGGCCTGTCCACCGTCGCCGGGGATCTCCTGGAGCTGCGCGATCAGGCGCTTGTCGGGCGCCAGGAGGAGTCTCCCACGAGTGCTTCGCCAGCTGCCGATCCCGATGCCGACACGTCTCCGGAGGAGCCGGCCCCCGCTTCGTCGCCCACCTCCCCTGCGGGCCGAGTCGTCCTCATGGGGCAGATCCTCGTGGACCACGTGCTAGCCGGCAACGCCCCGGTATACGGCGGCGGCTCCGAGCGGGTTAACGACGAGGGATTCCACGTCAGCGCGGGCTTCAACGTTCTCACGGCAGCACGCCGGATGGGGGCCGAGGCCGTCTCCCTCAGCCCGATCGGCGAGGGACCCCACGCCTCACTGATCGAGCAGGCCCTCGCGCGCGAGGGAATCGTCGACGCAGGCCCCCGGCTAACGGACTGCGACAACGCGTACCGCACCGCGCTCATCACGGGCAGCGGCAAGTGCACAATCATTGCCATGAAGGGTGCCGAGACGATGGCACCCGAGACTGCATGGGCCGATGTCGTGCGCACGATGAAGCCGGGCGATGTGCTGTTCATCGACGGATCTCTCATGGATCATCCGTCCAACAAGATGGCCGCCGACAACGCACTGCGCGTCCTACCCGAGGGAGTGCGCGTGGTCCTGGACGTCTCCCCCGTCGTCGGGATTCCTGATGGTTTGCCTTCGAACACCATCATTTCCATGAATGACGATGAGTCGCAGGACCTGTGGACGAGAATTCCCAACGATGAGCGTAAGTTCCGCTCCTGGACGTCAGTAGATGAGGCAGCATCGGCCCTAGCCGCCCGGCTCGGGCATCACGTTCTCGTCCGAAAGGATGAGAGTGGCGCGTACTTCGCGCCGAGTAATACCTCAGACAGCCTTTCCACTGTCCATGTCCCAACCCCGCGAATCCGGGCCGTCGATAGCAACGGCGCTGGCGACGCGCACTCCGGTGTCCTGGCAGCCTCCCTCGCGCAAGGGATCCCCCTCAAACGGGCACTCCTGCTGGCAAACTGTGCGGGTGCCCTCGCAGCGTCCACCAGCGGCCCCGCAACATGCCCGCCCCGACCCCAGATCGAAGCCGCAGCCGACGCGCTGGCCGAGCAGGAGGACTAAACGATGGATTCACGTCTTGATCGCGCCCAGGGACCCAGACTCGGATTTGCATTCGGCCACACCCTCGCGACGGATGCCATGGGCGAGAACAGCGACGAGGCAGCAAGCCTCGGCGAGCGCATCCTCGCACTGCTGAAGCTTCAAAATTCCACAGAAGCACCTTCCTTTCCGTCCATGAAATTGCCGTCCCATCGCCTGGCTCACCTGCTGGTCCACGCTGCCCAGGCTGGCTCGTACACGTCGACTGGCGGCCGCCAGGCCTTCGCGGACGCTGTGTGGGACAACTGTGCTGACGAGCAACCACATTGCAGGGAGTTTCAAGCTGCCACCCTGGTTGCAGCAGCTGTTTCGCTCGGCCTCGACAGCCCGAACCTTCGCGTCGAAGACACCCTGGTCCGTGCTATCGACGTCGCCGCGCCCTTGGAGGCGCGCGGCGAGTGGAGCCCAGAGCCGGACGTCGTGGCCGCGACTCGCAGGGCAATGAACATCGTCAGCGACATGAACGTATGCGCCGAGTCGCCCCTTGAGCGTCTCGTCGAGCAGATCGGTGCGGGCGATTCGCTCTCGCAGATCGTTCCCATGGCCTTCGCCCTAGCCTCCCGCTACCAGGACCGCCGCGTCCTGACCGCTCCCCTTCGGCTAGGCGCACACACAAACACGATCCTCTCCACCGCCTGCATCTTCATCGGCGCAGTACGAGGCGCAGATTTCCTACGCACCTACGGGGCACGCGTGGTCGAGGAATCCCTCCAATTTGATCCGAAGGAGAGCACGAAGAACATTCTCTCGGGCCGCATCCCCTACCCGGGTGACCTCCTCGGCTCAGACGCGCCCTCGCACCCAATCGCACTGTCGGGCCCCTCCTCATTCGAGGACACCGATTCTGGTCAGCGCACGCGCCAGTGCTACTTCGAGCCCGTCGCCCCTCCGGCTCCTCTCGGCGCTCTGCGTGGGAAGACCAAGCCCGGCCAAGTGCTCTTCCTCGGCGAACTCCTCGTTGATCAGACGCTGCGCTCCGAGGACTATCCCCGCTCCGGGAGTACTATCTGGGCACGGGACCTGGGCCCATCACCGGGAGGCTCCTTCCGTGCGCTGGTTGCTGCGCGGCGCATGGGGGTCGAGGCCGTCTCGCTATGCCCGATCGGCCGCGGTCCGATCGCTGACTCGATCTCACAGGCACTGGAGCGCGAGGGCATCGTTGATGCCGGTCCACGCATCGCGGAGGACGACAATCGATACCGGCTGCATGTCGCCGTCGAGGACGGTCGGCGCGTGGACGTCTCGACGAACAATCCCCTGCCTGAGAACGCCACCCACACGTGGGCGCAAGCCATCGCGGCGATGAGCCCCTCGGACGTGCTGTACATCGACGGGGCTCTGCTCGCCCACGAGCCTTATGCTCCTGCGTTGAGTGAAGCCGTGCGGTGGCTCCCTGAGCACGCCCGCGTGGTCTTCGATTCTTCTTCGCACAAGGGTTTCGTGCCAGGTCTCCCCCTCGACAACGTCATCATCTCGGTGCGCGCCTCGCGGTTACCCCAAGGCAGTGATTTCTTGCGGTATTTCATTGCAGGGAGCCCCTACTCCTCCCCCCTCTATGACCACGAGGCTCGGCTCGAGCATCAGGCGTCAGCCTTGTCGCTGTTGACCGGGCGACACGTCGTGGTGCGTGCAGATAGCGGCGAGGTGTGTTTCGCGCGTCCTACCCGTGACGATCAGCGAATCATCCGTCCTGCTGTCACACGCATTGCGGTACCTTCATTGACCGAGGAGCAAGCCCTGGAGACCTCAGGGGTCCACTCCGGCACCCTAGCGGCGGCTCTCGCGCTCGGTATACCGGCTGAGCGGGGGATTTTGTTCGCCAATTGCGCGGCCGCCCTGGCAACCCCCACCTCATTGTCCGCGCGAGACGCCATCGAGGCGGCCGCCAACGAATTGCTGGCACGCGACCTGGCCTGAGAAGGAGAGAACACATGGATCCACGACTTCCCTACGCGCTCGGGGCTCTGGCCGGCATGGTTCGCGCGGACGCAGCGAATGCGGCAGCGTCCGGCTCGCCGGAAGGCACGGTTTCGGACATGATGCGGTCGGCACTGACCATCGCCAACCAGCTACGACGAGGCCCGGGCAGCGCACACGCCATACGTTCAGGTCAATGGAGCGTCCCGGCCGGGAGCGCTCGCGACCGACTCCTGTGCGCGGTCCCCATCGGTATCGCGATGTCGACGATCGACCCCGAAGCGTTGGCCAAGACCGTGTGGATCGCCTGCGGATGTACGAATCGCAACGAATTCCAGTCTGCGGCTCTGCTCGCTGCAGCGGTGTCCCTGCTTATTAATAATCGGGACGAGTCCCCCATCACTACCCTGTGTGACGCCGTTGATGTCGTCTCTGCGATGAAGCCACGCGGAGAGAGCCAGGAAGGGCCCGATGTCCTTACTGCGACCAGGCGTGCCCTCAACGTCCAAGCAAACTCGCACTCTCCTCTCGTCCGAGTGCGAACGGGCACCCTCATGGCCAAGCTCGCCGACATCTCCCCCTCTCACCGGATCATTCCCCTCGCCTTCTTCCAGGTTCTCTATCTCTGGGCCAAGGAATTGCCCCCAGCATTCCGCGAGGAGAGTGGTGACCCAGCGCTGTACGACGCGGTCTCCGCGGCGTTGGCCGGTGTCTGTGATACGCCCAGCGCGCTGCGGGATCTCGACGTCATCCCCATTGAGGGAGTTTCGCACGTCGACGTGCTGGGGATCGCCGACCAGCTCCTGGCGCTGTCCGCGCCCACTCCCCTCGAGTGGATCCGTCGAGCGGCGGGACTTGCTCCCGATCGTCCACCGAGGAGCGGGCCGTCCTCTTTCGAGGATCCCAATTCCGATCTCCTCAACCGATACGCCCCCTTTGAGGCTGAAAGCGCGCCCACCCCTCTGGGCGCGGCCCGAGGCGACGCGCCCGCGGGCCGGGTCGTCGTCATGAGCGAGCTTCTGCTCCGATTCGATGGCCATTCCAAGGACGACGTGCCCACCGAGCATGAGTGGGCCACCCGCGAGGATGTCCACCTCGCGCTGCCCTTCACGGCGATGTGCGCTGCCCGCGCCATGGGGGTCGAGGTCGTCTCCCTCAGCCCGATCGGGCAGGGCTCACGCGCCTCGATCATCGCCGAGGCCTTGGCACGCGAGGGAATCGTCGACGCTGGTCCACGCGTGGCAGGGTGCGATAACGGCTTCCTGTCACCCCCTGCGACACAGTACGGTGCGAGTATGAGCACGGGCATGACGGACATGCCCGAAGATGCGTGGGATGAGGTGATCCGCACGCTGGGTCCCTCGGATGTGCTGTACGTCGATGGCGGCGTTCAATCTCAGGCCGTTCTGGCAGCGTGCGAACATGCACTCGCCCACCTGCCCGAACACGTGCGCGTCGTCCTCGACGCGTCGCAAGGACACATCCGTCAGCGTTCCCTTCCCAACGACAACGTCCTGATCATGGTGGGGTATGACTCGGCGGAGCCCCTGTGCCGGAGCGTCTCCTACGAGAGACCGTCCGGCGATTGCACAAAATATCCTCGCTCGGGTGCGGACAAAGTCCGCTCGGATTTCCATCAATACACGCTAAACTGCGGCCAGACACACGAGTCCTACCTCGCACGGGCACTGCTCGAGGAGTATTCGTCCGACGGAGAGGTGACTCGATTCCCCGCCCCCACGGTTATCTCCACTGATCTGCGCGGCGCGCTACATACCTCCATGGGCGTCCTAGCGGCCGGTTTCGCCCTGGGTTATCCCCTCGAGCGGAGCATTGTTCTGGCGAATTGCGCGGGTGCCCTTGCCTCGACCATGCCAGGCCCGGCCTCATGTCCGACGCGCGAGGAGATCGAGGCCGCGGCGGATGCCCTCACGGACCGCGGGGACGAGTACATGAGACAACGCGACCGTGCCTACGGGGCGTTAGCGGGGGTCGCAGTGGCAGACGCGGTTGCTCTGCCCGTCCGGGGCATGTCCTCCGAACAAATCACAAGCTTGTACAACGGACGCGACCAGCTGGTGGCCGCCGGCGCTTCGCACCCCACCATGCCCGGTGCACCAGCGGGGACGATTACACAGATCACGCGCGAAGTCCTCGCCTCGTCCTCTCGTCTGTTAGGCGAGAACCACCCCGCGACCGTGGACGATACCGGGTCCGACAGCGATGATTGGCTGGCGGGCTCTCGCTACATTCTGCGAGCAATCCCTGTCGGCATCGTGACCTTGACGGCTGAGCCGGAAGTCTTCGCCGATGCCGTATGGCGGGCCTGCGGAAGCGACGACCTCACAAGCCAGGAGTTCCAGGCGGCAGCACTGGTCGCCGCGGCTGTATCACTTGGTCTGGACTGGAAGTTTGACTGGCGCAACAACAAAAGCTCTCTGCTCCGTGCAGCTTGCGAAGTCGTGGCCACTCTCCCTCCACGCGGCATCCCGGTCCCTGGAGCAGATGTGCTGGACGAAACCCGCAGGGCAATCGGCCTCGTCAAAACCTTCGCGAAAGACACCTTCGAGCAATTACGTCACCACGTTGGTACGTCCGCGGATCCAGCGCAGTCGGTTCCGGCCGCCTGTGCCGTCAGCGTTCAGTTCACCGACAGGTTTTCTGCTTTTCAGTCTGTGGCTCTCGGAGGAGAAGCTGGCATCATCTCAGCGATTGCAGGATCCATCATCGGCGCACTCTATGGGGTCACTACCTTCTCTGCGCACAACCTTGCCGCGATTGAGAAGGTTTCCCACCCGGGCGTGGCTCCCCTGTCCGAGCGCCTCGTCGAACGGCGGGTGTACGTCTCCGAGAAGACGAGTGAGCCTGCTTCCACGCGGAGGAATTCCCCCGATGATGCGACGTCCAACTGAGGAGACAACAGCATGATTCCGCTCTCTGACACCACCCATTCAGTGCCGCCCACAGAACCACCGACCCCCAGCCGTCACGGTGGCGCCGATGGGAAGGACTCTGCGGGACGCGTGGTCCTCATGGGGCAGATCCTCGTGGACCTCGCCGTGCGCGGCGAGGCTCTACCCACGCCGGGCGGCG
>CALBAF010000166.1 GCA_937926415.1 uncultured Actinomyces sp. | reverse complement strand
GCCCGCGTCGTCACCGCCGACGCCCGCACCTACCTGGGCGCGCGCAGCGGGGAGGCGCTCGCGGGAGGCATCGACCTGGTGTTCATCGACCCTCCCTACGACATCGCCGAAGACGACATGACGACGGTGCTGTCTTCCCTCGGCCCGTGGATCGGCCCCGACGCCCTCGTCGTCGTCGAACGATCCACCCGCGCGCCCGCCCCCACGTGGCCGGCCTTCCTCGTCCTCGAAGATCAGCGCACCTGGGGTGAAACCGTCGCCTACTTCGCCGGTCCGCCCCTGCCCAAGGATGAAACCGACGACGTCGCGCAGACCCTCGGGGATGCCTCGGCCTCGTCGAGCGCGGAGGAAGAACGATGATCGCGCTGTTCCCCGGTTCCTTTGACCCCTTCACGAACGGGCACCTCGACGTCGCCGGGCGCGTCTGCGCCATCGCCGATCGCCTCATCATCGGCGTCGGAGCGAACCCCGCCAAGCGCGGACTCATCGCCCCCGAAGAGCGCGTCGCGCTCATCCGGGAAGCCACCGCACATCTGGGCGGCGTTGAGGTCGTCCTGCTGCAGGGAGCGACCATGGACGAGGCCCAGCGCCTGGGAGCCACCCTCATCGTTAAGGGCGTGCGCTCATCGATCGACGTTGACTACGAGGCCCCCCAGGCCGCCTTCAACCGCGAGATCGGGGGCGTCGACACCTGGTGGATTCCGACCCGTCCGGCCCTCGCACACGTCTCCTCGAGCGCCGTGCGCGAACTCGTGGGACTGAAAAAGGACATTTCACGGTATGTTCCTGCAGCGATTGAGCGATATCTGACGGACAATAGAAGCTGAATAATGCCCGGTGGAACGCAGGAGGCAGCCATGGCTGACACGATCGACAATCAGACTCAGGACGAGTGGAACGAGGAAACCGTCTACGGTCCCTCCACCGTGATCGCCGCCCTCGACCAGATTGAGGACCTCGTTGAGTCCTCGCGCGCGGTTCCCCTGTCGGCCTCGATCATGGTCAACAAGGCCGAGATCCTCGACCTGCTCGATCAGGCCCGCGAGGCTCTGCCCGAGGACCTCGTCGCCGCCGATGCCGTCGTCGCCGACGCGGACGCCGTCCTGGGACGCGCCGATTCTGCTGCCGAGACGCGCATCGCCGAGGCGAACTCGCGTGCCTCCTCGACCCTCGATCAGGCCAATGAGCGTGCTGCGCAGATCCTCGCCGACGCCGAGGAGGAAGCCGA
>CALBAF010000165.1 GCA_937926415.1 uncultured Actinomyces sp. | reverse complement strand
GTGATGGGACATCAAGGGCTCACTTACGTATCGACGAGGTGACGATCTGGTGCGCGTCCGGATGGCGCGCCGTCCCATTATGCGAAAGTTCTTCCAGTTGTGCAGTATGCATGTCCGATAGATGGCTCAGTGTCCACACACTGACATTTTGTGCAGGCCCGCGCATAAGCCGAGGGGCCGACCTGGCGGTCGACCCCTCGGCTTATCCCATCAACACAGTGCAAGTTTTCCCAGAAAGCTCCTCGAAAAAGTCTCGTCGGCATGTCCCGGACCCTCATGGTCCGTGCCGTATTCCCTTGTGATGACATTCAGTGTAAGGAGCGAACCTTGCGACAACGGCAAGACAACCTGAGAAAACCCTGGGAATTTTGGCGCATGGTCGCTTGACACAAGCATCCAGGCCCGCACACCCCACATGGTGCAGGGCGTGCGGGCCTGGACAGTCAGCCTCAGGGGCAAGCTAGCTGATCAGCTGCCCCGAATCGGCGAAGCGGTAGGAGCGCCAGCCGATCCACTGGGATCCCGTGGCCATGACGCCATTGCTCGGGTTGAAGTAGTACCAGTCGTCACCCAGCTTGACCCAGCCCGTGGCCATGACTCCGCTACCGGGCTGCAGGTAGTACCAGGAGGCACCCAGCTGCACCCAGCCAGTCGCCATTGCGCCCGAGTCGGTGCTCAGGTAGTACCAGGAGCCACCGTCCTTGAGCCAACCAGTCGTCAACGCGCCGCTGGGCGCCATGTAGTACCAGGAGGAGCCGTCGTTGACCCACCCGGTCGCCATCGCGCCACCGGCGGGGTTCAGGTAGTACCAGGTCAGGCCCTTGAGGATCCAGCCGGTGGCCATCTGGCCCGTCGCGGGATCCAGGTAGTACCAGGAGGAGCCGTCTTTCACCCAGCCGCTCGCCTGAGCGCCCGAAGCGTCGTGGTAGAACCACGTTCCGGCCTCGCTCACCCAGCCGGTGCGCATGTAGCCATCCGCGCCGAAGCGGTACGTGGAGCCTCCGATCTGCACCGTCTGGCCAGCCGGGTAGGAGCCATCGGCGTAGCGGTACCACCAGCCGGTGGAGTCACTGATCCACTGGCCTCCCTGCGGGACAGGAGCAGGATCCGGGGTCGGCTCGGGGGCCGGGGTCGGCTCCGGAGCCGGAGCCGGTTCAGGCGCGGGAGTCGGATCAGGCGCGGGAGTCGGATCGGGCGCGGGAGTCGGATCGGGCGCAGGCGTCGGATC
>CALBAF010000164.1 GCA_937926415.1 uncultured Actinomyces sp. | reverse complement strand
TCTCGTGACGTGACGGGAACTTCTTGCGGTACATCAGGTAGCTGACCATAATCATCGCCCACGCGAAAATCACGAGTACCGCAGCCACGGTGGTAACCAGGTTGAACGCGCTAGAAATCGAGTCACCCGCGTAGAGCAGCACGATGGAGGACAGCATCATCACGGCCGAGAGGAACAGCGCGTTACGCGGCACACCGTTCTTAGAGATCTTGCCCAGGAACTGCGGGGCGCTGCGCTCGCGTGCCAGGCCGAATGCCATGCGCGAGGTGGAGAAGATACCGGAGTTCGCCGAGGAGGTTGCGCTGGTAATCACCACAAAGTTGATGATGTGCGCAGCAATACCCAGGCCCGCCAGAGTGAACATGGCGACGAAGGGGCTCTTATCGGGGCTGACGAGGCGCCAGGGGGTAACCATCAGGATAGTGACGAGTGCACCCACGTAGAAGACCATAATACGTACCGGTACGGCGTTGATTGCCCTGGGCAGGGTCTTTTCGGGGTCCTTGGTTTCTGCCGCCGTGGTACCGACGAGCTCTGAGCCCATGAACGCGAAGACGGCAATCTGGAACGCGCCGAGGAAGCCAATCAGGTGGTTGGGGAACATTCCGCCGTCGTTCCAGAGGTTTGCGACGGATGCCTGAGCGCCACTGGGTGAGGTGAAGCCGATAGCGACCATGCCGCCACCAACAATGATCAGGGCAACGATGGCGACAATCTTAATCATGGAGAACCAGAATTCGATTTCGCCGAAGTTCTTCACGGACACCAGGTTCAGGGTCAGCAGAACGGTGATGACGCCGAGCGCCGGGATCCATGCCTGCAGGTCGGGCCACCACAGACGCAAGTAGCCGACGATTGCGATGATGTCCGCGACAGCGGTAACCACCCACATGAACCAGTAGGACCAGCCGAGGAAGAACCCAGCCATGGGGCCGACCAGATCGGTGGTGAAGTCGGAGAAGGACTTGTATCTCAGGTTGGAGAGCAGGATCTCACCCATGGCTCGCAGCACCAGGAAGATGAAGGCACCGATGAGCATGTACACGAAGATGACGGAGGGCCCTGCCAGGGAGATAGCGCGGCCGGAGCCCATGAACAGGCCCGTACCGATGGCACCGCCGATGGCGATGAGCTGGATGTGGCGGTTGCTTAGACCGCGGTGCAGTCGCTCTCCTTGCTCGGGAGCTTTAGGATTCAGGCTGACGTTGTTCTGTTCAGTCACGACGTCCT
>CALBAF010000163.1 GCA_937926415.1 uncultured Actinomyces sp. | reverse complement strand
CGTCGATGAACTGCATGTTCGAACGCGCGGTGAGCAGCGCCGCCTCGTTGAGGACGTTCGCCAGGTCCGCGCCCGTGAAGCCGGGCGTGCGCTTGGCGATCTGACGCAGGTCCACCTGCTCGGTCAGGGGCTTGCCCTGCGCGTGCACCTTGAGGATGGCCTCGCGGCCCTTCAGGTCGGGAGCCTCGACGGCGATCTGACGGTCGAAACGCCCCGGGCGCAGCAGCGCCGGGTCGAGGATGTCGGGGCGGTTGGTCGCCGCGATGAGGATGATGTTGGCGCGCTCGTCGAAGCCGTCCATCTCGACGAGGAGCTGGTTGAGCGTCTGCTCGCGCTCGTCGTTACCGCCGCCGATGCCGCTGCCGCGGTGGCGACCCACGGCGTCAATCTCGTCGACGAAGATGATGGCCGGCGCGTTCTTCTTGGCGCGCTCGAAGAGCTCGCGTACGCGGGAGGCGCCCACGCCGACGTAGAGCTCCATGAACTCCGAGCCGGAGATCGAGAAGAAGGGGGCGTTCGCCTCGCCTGCGACGGCCTTGGCGAGCAGGGTCTTACCCGTTCCGGGAGGACCGTAGAGGAGGACGCCGCGCGGGATGCGCGCGCCCACCTTGTGGAACTTGTCCGGGGAGGCCAGGAACTCGCGGATTTCCTCGAGCTCCTCCACTGCCTCGTCCTCACCGGCGACGTCCGCGAAGGTGACGTCCGGGCGCTCCTGGTTGAATTCCTTGGCGCGCGACTGGGTGAAGCCGCCCATCATCCGCGAACCCGACATGGAGCGCATGATGAAGTAGAAGGCGCCACCCAGGATCAGCAGCGAGAAGGCCATCTGCAGGACGCCGCCGAGGATCCCGGACTGCGGACGCACCGCGTTCCAGCCCTTCGCGGGGGCCTTATCGGCCACCGTGTCCAGGATGTCCTTGGTCTGCACGTACGAGTACGTGAAGTACACGTTCTTGCCCAGATCCACGGTCTTATCGTCGCCGCCGGTGCTCTGGTGGACGTAGCTCTCCGTCAGCGCCAGGTTTACCTGCTGGGTGCCCTCGTTGAGGACCACCTGCTCCACCGTGTCGCCCGAGATGAGGGCGAGGCCCTCCGACGTCGTCACGGCGCGAGGGGCGAAGAAGCCCCACAAGAACCAGCCGCCGGCGAGCAGCATGAGGAGCGGAACCATCACCCACCCCAGGCTGGGGCGTTTGTTCTTGATCTTCTCGTTCACGTGGGTCCTCTACAGGTAGGCGTTCTCAGTTGTTGTAGACGTGCGGCTGCAGCGTGCCGACGAAGGGCAGGTTACGGTACTTTTCCGCGTAATCCAGGCCGTATCCGACGACGAACTCGTCGGGGATGTCGAAGCCCACGTAGGCGACGTCGACGTCGACCTTGGCGGCCTCCGGCTTGCGCAGGGCGGTCGCGATCTTCACGGAGGTAGCGCCTCGTCCGAGCAGGTTCGCCTGCAGCCATGACAGGGTCAGGCCGGAGTCGATGATGTCCTCGACGATGAGCACGTGGCGTCCGGCCACGTCCTGGTCGAGGTCCTTCAGGATGCGCACGACGCCCGAGGTCTTGGTGCCGGATCCGTATGAGGACACGGCCATCCAGTCCATCTCGAGGGGGGTGTGCAGCTTGCGGGACAGGTCCGCCATGACCATGACGGCGCCGCGCAGGACGCCGACGATCAGCAGCTCTTCGCCCGCGTAGTCGCGGTCGATCTGCTCGGCCATTTCGCCGAGCCGACGGTCCATATCCTCGGCGGTGACCAGGATTTCCTTCAGGTCGTTACCCATATCGGTGGCGTCCACCGTGTCCTCTTTTCGTATCGATGCTACGCGAGCGATTCCACTATAAGCGTGCCACACAAACGCTCGCCTGTTCCAGGAAGGACGACATTCTCACTGTCAGCGCAACATCCTGTGATCGCGCAGCCAGTGCCGGGCCGCTGCGGCGGGGTCTGTCGCGGCGTGTTTCCGCCGTTTAGGCGGGGTCTGGTCCCGTCGCGCGGCCGGGCTC
>CALBAF010000162.1 GCA_937926415.1 uncultured Actinomyces sp. | reverse complement strand
CACGACACGCCCAACCCCGCCCACAACACCTACACCCCCAATTATGAAGAGCCAGAAATCTGAATTCGCGTGTGATTGAATCGGTCGAATTAGCTCTTCCGCAAAAAGTGGTTCAGGAAGAAATTGTTAGTGTGCTCGACCGCTTCGAGGCTCTCGTCAACGATATGTCCTCGGGCCTGCCCGCCGAGATTGCAGCCCGCCGTGCCCAGTACGAGCACTATCGCGACCGCCTGCTGTCCTTCCCCGAGAAAGCTGTCTCCGGAAGCGACGCGTCGTAGAGACGTGTTCCCCTCGCGCATGCGCGAGGGGAACACAAGGGCGTGACTTCAGCTTGCCGTCCACGAGTGGACTATTACGAGGCCCTGTTTTGTCGGGTTTCGCGGTCGTCGTCTGCAGGTGAACTGCTTCGTACCCGTTTCAGCCCGTGCCCTGCAATTATTCTAGTGCCCATAGTGGTACCAGAGCAAAGGGGTGTCGTTAGGCAATCAACCGAGGATGGGATGCTCCTGGTAGTACCTGCGCATTGCTTCCTGGGTGATAACTGCATCCGAGGGAGCGGATGCCTTCAGGCCCTCGCGTGCGTGCAGCCAAGGGTCTTCCCGGTGCGTTCGTTCACTCAACTCAGCACCTGTCATGCCACCTAGCGCGGAACACACGCCATCGATGAGACCGCGTTCAGCATCAGTGAGAGCAGATGAGTCACCGGACGATAGCTCGCCTGGACGAATCAGAAACTTGCCGCGATGTAGAGCGTAGAGCTCGGGAGCGACCGGTCCACCGCGCCATGCTTGGAAAGCTTCAGGGAAAAGTGGGCTTCCATACTGAGCGAGGTGCTGAGCCTGGGAATAGAAGGCAAGCTTCTGGAGCTTCATTGTCGTTACCGTATCGGTGCGCTCCAGGATGTAGGTCGCGACGTCGATGATTGTCTGTGCCATATTCGCTCCCTCCCCTTGATCGCCTCTGGGTCACTATACTCCGAATATGGCTGAAAAACAGCAGGACCGTGTCAGTCGCAAGGCAGCAACCAAAGCTGGAGTGCTCCTGAGTGCTAGCGACGAACTTGACGCTGTATCACTGGCCACCGCTCAGGCTTGGCGAGTGCAACACCTGGAACCGACTGCACGTTGTTTTGAAGCGCTGACACAGTGTGCCAAACACTTTGACGGTGCTGTGGTCTCGTACCGGCTGAAACGCATGACGTCGATCCTCCGTAAACTACAGAGGAGGAACAGCAACTTCGAGCTGGGTGCGCTCGATGATATCGGCGGGTGTCGGCTCATCGTGGGAAGTGTTCGAGAGGTATATGAGGCCGCTCAAATCCTTGACGGTCTTCTTGAACATTGGAAAACAAAAGACTACATAGCGGTACCGCAACGCAGCGGTTACCGGAGCTACCATGCGATATACAAGGTGCCCGTTGGTGGGATTACGTACCGCATTGAGGTACAGATTCGTACGCACCTCCAACATCTATGGGCAACAGGAGTGGAAGCAGTTGGAGAAGTGTACGGACTTGAATACAAGAGTCCGGACGTGCGTGCTTCACTAGAAGGAGAAGCGCAAAAGCGAGACCGTTTTCTCATGCTCAGTTCCCATCTGTTTGCGCGTGAAGAGGGGAGGCCTGGTGTGCCCGACGTTGCAGACGATCTCGCTGTAGTGAGACGTGAAGTTGGCGTGATCTGTGAGTCAACCCATCTACTCGACGATCTTCGCGCAGCCCGCAGCGGCATCCTCGTACAGACAGATTCAGATAAAAAAGACGAGTATTTTCTCCTCTGCCTCAGCCGTGAAATCCAGTTCTTTGACATCGTTGGATTCCCAGAATTTGAAGCTGCAAATGACGAGTATCAACGTCTCGAGAAGGAAGCGCTTCGGACAGACAGCGGAAATGACGTCACCATCGCTGAACCAGAGTTCGACAATGTCGTCCTGGTGAAAGCGGAGAGTGCAGAAGCCATTAAAAGCTCGTATCTGAACTATAGCCTCGGCGTCGAGGACTTCATCAGGCAGGTTGAACAGGCTTCGCGTTTGTCTCTCAGCTGACGCCGCGGTGCAGCCTGGACGCAGATGACGGTGGGTGACGTTAGCATCGGATCAACGTCACCGAAGCGGGAGGGAAGCCTCCCGGATGCCAGCCCTGGCCTCGTGAATGAGACCCGTAGAGAAAGGAACGCGAGTGTCCACCGACGCACCTCGCCCCCGCATCGAACCCGTCGTCGTCTCCGATGAATACACGGTCGTCGGGCTCTACCACCCGACCCGCGACCAGGAGCAGGAGTATCAGAGCGAAGCCGCCCTCGAGGATGAGCTCATCAAACAGCTGTGCGCCCAAGCCTACGAATACGTGGACATCCACGACCGCGACGGCCTCGAAGCGAACCTGCGCGTCCAGCTCGAAGCCCTCAACGACTACCGTTTCAGCGACCGGGAATGGAAGGACTTCTACCGTCACTCGATCGTCGACGTCCCATCTTCCGAAGGGAATCCCGTCGTCGCCAAGGCCCGACGGATCCAGGAGGACCACGTGCAGGTCCTCACCCGCGACGACGGCACCACCAAGAACATCAGCCTCATCGACAAGACCAACATTCACCGCAATAAGGTGCAGGTGATCCGCCAGTACGCGATCGACACGGGCGCGCGATCCAACCGCTACGACGTCACTATCCTCGTCAACGGCCTGCCCCTGGTGCACATCGAACTCAAGCGGCGCGGTGAAGAACTGCGCGTAGCTTTCGACCAGATCGACCGCTACCAGCGCGACTCCTTCCATGCCGGCGCCGGCGACGGACTCTTCGGATACGTGCAGATCTTCGTCATCTCCAACGGTGCACACACCAAGTACTACTCCAACACCGTGCGCCTCCAGCACATCACCGACAACCAGGGCACGCGCCCGCAGGTGGCCGCCGCCAATGCGCGATCCTACGAATTCACCATGTGGTGGACCGACGCCGCCAACAACCAGATCCCCGACCTCACCGACTTCGCCGCCACATTCCTGGCCAAACGCACGATCCTCGCCATCCTCACGCGCTATTGCGTGCTCAACACCCTCGGTGACCTCCTCGTGATGCGCCCCTACCAGATCGCCGCAACCGAAGCGATCCTCCAGCGCATCAAGACCTCCAGCATGAACAAGCAGACCGGCACCGTCGCAGCCGGCGGATACATCTGGCACACCACTGGTTCCGGAAAGACCCTCACGTCATTCAAGACCGCCAAGCTCGCCGCAGGCATGGAAGGGGTCGACAAGGTCCTCTTCGTCGTCGACCGCAAGGACCTCGACCACCAGACAATCCAGGAATACAACAAGTACGCCGAGGGAACCGTCTCCGCCAACCAGTCCACACGCCAGCTCGCCAATCAAATCAACGACTCGTCCACACAGATCATCGTCACCACCATCCAAAAGCTCGCGACCTTCGTCAAGAGCCACCGCGGGCACGCCATCTACTCCGGCCACGTCGTCCTCGTCTTCGACGAATGTCACCGCAGCCAGTTCGGCGACATGCACACCGACATCACGAGGGCCTTCCGCAACTACCACCTCTTCGGCTTCACCGGAACGCCCATCTTCGCGGAAAACGCCTCCAGCTCCGGCAAAGCAAACCTGCGCACCACCGAGCAGGCCTTCGGGGACCAGCTGCACTCCTACACGATCGTCGACGCCATCCGGGACAAGACCGTCCTGCCGTTCCGCGTCGACTACCTCAACTCCTTCCGCGTGCGAGACGGCATCGACAACCATGACGTCGAAGGCATCGATACCGACAGCGCCTACATGAACCCGCAGCGCATCTCCGCTGTGGTCTCCTACATCCTCGAACACTTCGATCAAAAGACGAAGCGGCATGCCTCCTTCCAGTACAAGAAACGGCGCGTGAACGGTTTTAACTCCCTGTTCGCCACCTCCTCCATCAAGGCCGCACGCGCCTACTACCAGGAATTCAAACGCCAACAGGCTGACCTACCCGAGGCGCGCAGGCTCAGCGTCGGAATCATCTACTCCTACGCGCCCAACGCCGAAGCTCCGGGCACCGGCCTGCTCTCCGAAGAATCCATGGACCCCTCGGCCCTCTCGCAGGACGACCGCGCCTTCCTTGATGAGGCGATCGCCGACTACAACCAGCAGTTCGGGGCCAGCTTCGGCACCGATGCCTCGGGGTTCGAGGGATACTACACGAGCCTGTCAACGGCTCTCGCTGAACGACGCATCGACCTGGTCATCGTCGTCGACATGTTCCTCACCGGCTTCGACTCCAAGTCCCTCAACACCCTGTGGGTCGACAAGAACCTGCGTGCCCACGGCCTCATCCAGGCCTTCTCGCGCACGAACCGAATCCTCAACTCGGTCAAGACATACGGAAACATCGTCTGCTTCCGCAACCTTGAACAGGCCACCGAAGACGCGATCGCTCTCTTCGGCAACAAGGAAGCGCGCGGCCAGGTCCTCCTGCGCCCCTACGGCGAGTACCTGTCCACCTACCTGGAGATCATCGAGCAGCTTCGCATCGACTTCCCGCTGCCCATCGGGTCGATCGCCTCCGAAAAGGAACAGAAGCGCTTCATTGACCTCATGGGGCAGGTCCTGCGCCTGCGCAACATCCTGACGTCCTTTGACGACTTCGAGGGGGACGACACGATCGCCCCGCGCGAGCTCGAAGACTACCGGAGCGTCTACCTTGACCTCTATCACGAGGCGCGCGAGCGCTCGAAGGTGGAGAAGGAACCCATCGCGAATGACCTCGTCTTTGAAATGGAGCTCGTCAAGCAGGTCGACATCAACGTCGACTACATCCTCATGCTCGTCGAGCATCATCGGGGCGAGCGCGGCGACGGCGACGACCGCGAAATCCCCGTCGAAATCACGCGTGCCCTTGCTGCGTCACCCGCCCTGCGCGGCAAGCGTGACCTCATCGAAGAGTTCTACCGCCGGGTGTCCCTCAACGGGGACGTTCCCACAGAGTTCGAGTCCTTTATCGCCGCCAAGCGCGACAGTGAGCTCGACGCAATCATCGAGGCCGAACGCCTCGGCGAGGGCGCGCGGGACTTCGCGTACGACTCCCTGCGAGAAGGCTACGTTCCCGACGAAGGGACCGGCCTGTCCTCGATCCTCCCGCCCGCCCGCCGCTTCGGTGGTGGTGGCAGCCGCGAAGCCATCCGCTCGCGCGTCCTGAACGCCCTGCGGACCTGGGTCGAACGCTTCTCCGGACTCGGCGGACTGTGACGAAACGGCCCCGGCCTCGTAAATGGACGAGGTCGGGGCTGCTACGCTAGTTGCCTTTCAATATTGGGTGCTGGCAATGAAAGGGCATCGTTCAAGTGCTGCTGCTTGACGCGTTCATTCCTCTACACGAACTACGACAACAAGGAACCGTATGTTTACACCTATTCACCGAGCACTGGGTCTTGAACCGGGAAATATATCTATCGACCTGTTCAAACAAGCGGTTGAGCACAGCGTTGAAGAAACTGGTGACCTCGACTGGAAGCAGGTTGCTTATGATTCGCGAAAGCCGCGATGGGATGAAGAAGCCGCAAAAGACATCGCTGCCATGGCAAATAGCGGAGGTGGGTGGATTGTGTTCGGGGTTGAAGAGGACGGCGACAAGAACGCTGCCTCTAGGATTGCCCCAATATCTTGGTCTGCTACCGACCAGCAGAGGATCCTGAGGGCGGCGTATGTGAAGATCGGACCTCCGGTAGTCGGCCTAGAGTTCCATCAGATCGAGTGCGGTGATGAAGATTCGGGGAGCATCGTCATGATGCGGGTACCGGACTCAGCTGACGCGCCCCACTTCGCGAAAAAAGGAGACGATGCTTTTGTTGCTCCACGTCGAAATGGTCCTCACACCGTGTACATGAGCGATCGTGAAATCGAACGAGGTTTTCGTGAGCGCTTCCAACATGCAGATGATCAGGAACGCCTCCTTCAAGATCGTTACGAACGCGCATGCGAGGGGCTACGCCCGGAAGATGGGGTATTTCTTGCTGTAGCAGCTATTCCTTATGAGCCTGTCTCTGCGCAGGGATCGAGTAGTAAACAACGTGTGCTGGAGTATGTATCAAACTCTCGCATGCCCGAGCTGTATCGTCAGGCTAATGCGCGTAGCTGGTGGGACATTGGGGAAATCAAGAAAGGCTTGCGGCAATGGGTGTTGCGCAATAACAGAAGTAGCTGGGGAAAATGTCGTCACTGTCTTTACGATGACGCGACTGTATTAGCGTCGTATCGAGTTACGCTTCAAGGTGGCTTGTATTCAGCTACGAGAGCCATTGATGAGGATTTGAGGAACCATAGTCTGTCAGAAGATATTGAGACAGCGGTCATTGATTTCTTAACGTTGCTACGAAGTCATGCGCAGGAAAGGAAAGCATACGGTGGATTCCGTATTAGGGCTGGACTCGTTGGAGATTCGGGATCGCCAATTTTCATTCGTGCGACTGAGAACTGGGGAAATCGTCCTCTCGACGTAGAGTACTCAGAGCCTATTATCAGATTTCAACCGATAACAACGGAGCTCGATCCACTTTCGGATATAGATGAGATACTGCCGACCATCAATGATCTGGCTCTGGATCTGATCAACCAAGGGGGTGTCCAGTATCTGCAGGTCATGGCGGAACCGAATGACCGGCAGTCTGAACCTGAGTGATTGACCCGGCCCCGGCCTCGTTCATAGTGATGAGGCCGGGGCCGAGTTGCGCGTTCTGCCGGGGGCAGGGGAGTAGCCGAGGCCGCTCCCGAAAATTGGACTACTGCTTGTCGGTGTCGACTTTGGTGACCGTGGTTGCGTCCGTTGGGGTGTCTGCCTCTGTGTCTTCGGATTCGCTGAGGTTCTCGGTTTCAGCCGGATCACCGGGGCTGTCAGAGGCGCTGGGCGTCGCAGTGACTCGTGGGCTCAACCAGCGGAAGAACTCGCGGAGTCCCCACGCGCACAAGGCAGCGATGAAGTGGTAGTGCAACCACCCGGTCGCGAACCCCCAGCTGGGGAAGCCGAAATAATAGCCCATCAGAACTCCCAAGAACCACAGGGCCGCCACGTCGGAGAATACGGCCCCCACGATGACGACAGGCTTCCACCATCCGGCCTTCTCGAGGAACTTTTGGGTGATGGCTATCAACACCTGGAAGAAGGTGAAGATGCCCATGACGCCATAGAAGTAAATGAGATACATGTCCATGGCATAGGAAACCGGGAATCCGGCGAGGAAGATCACGTGGAGGACCAGGTATCGGACGATGAACGTCATGATGCCTCGTGGGTCCCTCGATTTTGTCATTCCTCCATCTGCATCTTCGGAGCTGGCGGGGTTCTCCGTAACAGCTGGATCAACGGCATCGACAGGGGCGCTGGGAGTCGCAGTGTCTCGTGGGCTCAACCAGTAGAAGAACTCGCGGAGTCCCCATGCGCACAAGGCGGCGACGATGTGGTAGGGCAGCCACTGGGTCACGAGCCCCCAGCTGGGGCCGTTGGATAAACCGCTCACCAGCCATCCCAAGAACCACAGGACTGCCACGTCGGAGAATACTGCCCCCACGAACGCGACAATCTTCCACGATCCGGCCTTCTCGAGGAACTTTCGGGTGATGGCTATCAACATCTGGAAGAAGGTGAAGAAGCCCAGGAAGCCAAAGAAGTAGATGAGGGCCAGGTCCATGGCAAAGGAGACCGGGAGCCCGACCAGGAAGATCACGTGGAGAACCAGGTACCGGACAAAGAAGTTAACAATCCCTCGCGGGTCACGCTTATCTGTCATGCCCCCATCCTAACGGGGTTCTCAGCTGCGAGGTCCACCCCTTCAAGCCTCTAGCATCACGGCGATACTAGCCCGTCCTGCTTCCAACCCCGGCCCCGGCCTCGTCGATCAATGAACGAACGCTGTCAGCGGGCCCGATCTAAGGCTCTACACTGTTTTTTACACGCCACAAAAGAGCAAGGTCGCTCAATGCAGCGCAGGAACAGGCGAGCGCGGCGTTGAGCGGGAAAGCGAGGATAAACGATGTCGTCCACCAACCAATACCTGGAGTTCGTGCTCGACCTGCTGGGTGAGCTGGATGACGTGGCGCACCGCAAGATGATGGGCGAATACGTCCTCTACTACCGGGGCAAGGTCGTGGGCGGCATCTACGACGACCGCTTCCTGCTCAAGGTCACGCCCGCCTCCGAACGCCTCCTGCCCGACGCCCCGCGTGCCATCCCCTACGAGGGAGCGAAGGAGATGCTTCTCGTCGAGGTGGAGGACCGTGATGCGCTGTGTGACGTCGTCGAAGCGATGTGGGAGGAACTGCCTGTGCCGAAGCAGAGGAAGAAAAAATAGACGCGTCTCCGGCCCCGTCATGGATGGACGAGGCTGGGGCCGAGTTTCGCCTGTGTCTGGCGGTGGGGGGAGCCGTTGAGGCCGCTCCCGAGAACATGGACTACTGCTTGTCGGTGTTGGTGACCTCGTTGGTGGCCGCCGGGGCGTCTGTATCGCTGGATTCACCCGGGTTCTCGGAAGTAGCCGGCTCAACGGGGCTGTCAGGGGCGCTGGGCATGGCAGCGTTTCGCGGGGGTAACCAGTGGAAGATCTCGCGGAGCCCCCATGCGAAGAAAGCAGCGACGAAGTGGTAGGGCAGCCACGCAGTCACAAGCCACCACTCAGAAGAGCCGTCAAGTGCACCTCCCAGCAAGCTTCCCAGCCACCACAGGACCGCCACGTCGGAGACTACGGACCCCGCGATCGCGACAGGCTTCCACCATCCGGCCTTATCGAGGAACTTTCGGGTGACGGCTATCAACACCTGGAAGAAGGTGAAGAAGCCCACGAAACCAAAGAAATAGAAGAGGGCCAGGCCCGCGGCATAGGAGAGCGCCAGCCCGACCAGGAAGATCACGTGGAGAACCAGGTACCGGACAAAGAAGTTAACAATCCCTCGCGGGTCACGCGCATCTGTCATGCCCCCATCCTAACGGAGCTCTCAGACGCGAGGTCCTGCTGCACGCGGGCCCATGAACAAGGCATGGGTACATGTTTCTCGTACGGTGATGCCCCGTCCCAGAACGCAAAACGACTCAGCACTACAGTAGAAGCATGGCCAACACCGACTCCCAGCCCCTCACCCTGCGCCGCATCCTCCTCGTCATTGCGACGGGCGTCGGCGCGGGATTCCTCTCCGGACTGTTCGGAGTGGGAGGCGGCCTCGTCATCGTGCCCGCCCTCATGGCCGTCCTGGGCATGGATCAGCGCCGCGCCTCGGCCACGTCCCTTGCTGCCATCATCGTCACCGCCGCCGTCGGCTCGGGCACCTACGCCCTGCACGGCGAGGTCTCCTGGGCCGGAGCCGCCATCCTCGTCGTCGGCGCGCTCGCGGGCTCCCAGGTCGGCG
>CALBAF010000161.1 GCA_937926415.1 uncultured Actinomyces sp. | reverse complement strand
GCACGGACCCGCTGGTGCGCGCGCGTTCACTGGCACCGCTGGGTTTTTCTTCCGACGAGGCCGACTCCTCGGGGTGGCTGGCCTCCCGGACGCGGCCCCTGGACGGCATGTGGGTACGCTCGCGCGACGGCGTGCGCCTGGCTCTCGGTATCGTCTCGATCGGCCTGGATGCGCGCGCGAACATCCTGGCCAACGAGTCCTCGCTGACCTCGGGCCCACTGGCCTACGGCTACGGAGCCTTCGCGGCCCTGGCCTCGCACGAACCCACCGAGATCGTGGCGACCGTGGACGGGGTCGAGCGCAATATGAGCGGCTGGATCGCCTCAGTGTCCAACTCCGGGCGTTTCGGCGGCGGAATCACCCTGGTGGAATCCTCCGACATGAGCGACGGCATCCTCGAGGTGTGCCACGTGGGCCCCCTGCCGCTATCTCGCGCCCTGCCCGTGCTCGCCCGCGTCGTCGCCGGGCGCGCGAAGGCACACCCGGCTATCGAGGTGGAAAGCGCCCGCGTCGTCTCCTTCGCCGCCCCCGCAGGCATGATCGCCATGGCGGATGGTGACCGCATCGCGTCCATTCCCTTCACCGTGGACGTCGCCCCCGGGGTCGTGTCCGTCCTGGTGTGAGGTCCGTTTGGGCCAGCGCAATGGGGGAGCGGTCCCCCTAGAATGAAGCCATGAGTGCTGTCTCCGGCTTTTACGCTTTCGCCAAGGGTGTCCTGACGCCCATCATGACCCCCTGGATCAAGTACACCGTGACGGGCGAAGAGAACCTGCCCACCGAGGGCGGCTTCCTCCTGGTGCCCAACCACCTGTCTAACGTGGACCCGCTGTGCCTGTGCTGGTACTTCATGAAGCGCGACACCGCCGTGCGCTTCCTGGCGAAGAAGTCGATGTTCTCCGTGCCGGTGTTCGGCTGGATCTTCAAGGGCATGGGTCTGATCCCCGTCAACCGCGACTCCAACCCCTCGGCCGTCTTGGCTCCCACCCGTGAGGCCCTGAAAGCCGGCGAGGTTGTCGGCATCTTCCCGGAGGGCACCCTCACGCGTGACCCCGACCAGTGGCCGATGGAATTCAAGTCCGGAGCCGCCCGCCTGGCCCTCGACACGGGCGTGCCCGTCATTCCTGTCTCGCAGTGGGGCCCGCAGGACATCATGGTCCCCTACAACGCCAAGGGCATCGACATGCGCCCGGGGCGCCCCGTCGCCTACCACTTCGGCGAGCCCGTCGACCTGTCGGACCTCATGAGCCCCGCAGGCTCGGAGGATCACGAGGCCGTCAATGAGGCGACCAAGCGCATCAGCGACGCCGTGCGCGCGGGCGTGGGCAAACTGCGCGGTCTGCCCGTCCCTGAGCAGGTCTGGGACCCCGCCACGCAGGCCGGCCCCTGGTGGGAAGGAGAGCTTGCAAAGAAGGCTAAGAAGGCGAAGAAGGCCCGCAAGAAGGGCTAATCGCGGATATCGATGACCATGCGCACCGGATTGGACAAGAACCCGATCTGGAATTGGCGCGTGGCCGGCGCCCCAATGACAACGTGCGTGTTGTCCTCGAAGGTGCCGTCTGAGACGACGTCCAGGTCGCCGGCGCGCGTGTGCGTGCCGCTCGGGTAGGGATTCTCGGTCGCTGTCATCGGCGTGCCGTCGATGACCAGATCCAGGACCGCTTCCCCCTCGACCTGGATGGGCAGGCCTCGGCCCTGTTCCACGGCCTCGTCCGTCCATGCCGCACTCCACACTCCCGGCGTGCCCTTGCCAGCGAACTCCAGCACGACCCGCGTGAAACCCTCGTGCGTCGCCGCACGAATCCCCGTCAGTGCCAGCGCCTTCGCCGGGTCATCCGAGCGCACTGGAGGTAATCCCTCCACGCTCGACATCCAGTTGTCGGCGTTGATCGGCTTGGTTGCGTCTAGACCCGGCTCTGACGTCGGCGTCGTCTCGGGCGCCGCGCTCGCGGATGCCGCAGGGGAGTGGGAGGCGCTCGGCGAGGCCTCGGCTGACTGAGGCGCGTCCGTTGGGGCTCCGGGCGCGCACGCAGTCAACAGGAGCAGGGAAGCGGCCGCGCTCGCGGTGAGGGCTCGACGGTGAGACACAGTTCCTCCTGGTGCGGGTCGGTTGTTTCAATCCTAGTAGAATGGCCTCGACAGGGAGGTCTCGATGAGTATGACAACAGCAGCGGTCCTGGGAACGGGCGCGTGGGGAACGACGTTCGCGCAGGTGCTCGCCGACGCGGGCGTGAGCGTGACGATGTGGGGGCGTAATGCCGACACTATTTCGTTCATCAACGGGGGAGAGAACCCGACGTATCTGCCGGGGATCGACCTCTCGGATCGGATCAACGCGACCACGGATATCGCCGAGGCTGTTGTCGGCCGTGAGCTCGTCGTCGTGGCCGTGCCCGTGAAGGCCGTGCGCGCCACACTGAGCGCCGCGCGCGAGTCCTTCGTCCCCGACGTTGCCCTGCTGTCCCTGGCCAAGGGCCTGGAGCTTGGCTCCCTCAAGCGCGTCGACGAGATCATCGCCGAGGCCTCGGGTGTACCGAGTGACCGTATCGCCGTCCTGTCCGGCCCGAACCTCTCGCGCGAGATCGCGGAGCGCCAGCCCACGGCGACGGTCGTGGCTGCAACCGACGTGGAGTTGGCTAAGGAGATCGCGAAGGCCTGCCACAACTCCTATTTCCGCCCCTACGTGTCCACCGACGTCGTGGGCACGGAGATGGCGGGCGCCACGAAGAACGTCATCGCCGTTGCCATCGGTGCAGCCGAGGGCATGGGCCTGGGCATCAACACGCGCTCGACCCTCATCACGCGCGGCCTGGCGGAGATGACGCGCCTGGGCACCGCGCTCGGTGCCGATCCCGCGACCTTCGCGGGCTTGTCCGGCATCGGCGACCTCGTCGCCACCTGCTCCTCGCGTCTGTCGCGTA
>CALBAF010000160.1 GCA_937926415.1 uncultured Actinomyces sp. | reverse complement strand
CGACGCGCACCCTCGCCGAGGTGCTGTCGGCCCTGCCCGCGTCCGCGCGTCGCCTGCCGAGCTTGGAGGGTGTCGAGATCGTCGCGCAGCCCCACTGCCACCACTACTCCGTCATGGGCTGGGACGCGGACCAGGCGCTCCTCGAGTCGCTGGGGGCTCGCGTGACCCGGCTCGAGGGCTGCTGTGGCCTGGCCGGGAATTTCGGCATGGAGGCGGGCCACTACGACCTGTCTGTGGCCGTCGCGTCACATTCTCTGCTGCCGTCCCTGTCGGCGAAGCCCGATGCCGTGTACCTGGCGGACGGCTTCTCGTGCCGCACCCAGGCCGCGCAGCTGGCGGACCGCGGGGGCGTCCACCTGGCGACCCTGCTTGCGGGGAAGTAGGGGCTGATTATCGGGGAGTGAGTGCGCCATAGCCACGCCTTCTGCTCGCTACTACTAGCAAGTGCTTCACGTGCGCCCTGTCCCCAAGTAGCAATGCACTGTTTAGAGGAGCATTGCACTAGATAGGGAGGCATTGCACTACCTACTATCCAGTGCAATGCTCTGCTATCTAGTGCACTGCTACAGTAACCAGTGCAATAACTACCGACTGCGCGTATGAAAACGTCGACTCGGGCCATCACACGCTTCAGTCGGCAACGCCCACAGTGCCTCGGCATGCTCAGGGATAGCAACTTGATGCGGACGGAGGAGCTTGATCGCCCACGCACGTAACGCGGCGAAATCTTCGTAGTCCCTCCAAGAGACCCTGTGTATCCTCCAACCAGCGCTGCGCAGATCATTTTCACGTTGGATCCAGTCACGCTTTGCCCGCGCGAACTCCGCATCGTCCTTGCCAAGCTTGCCGATCCCATCGAACTCAAAGATGATCATGAGTCCCGGAATCGCAATGTCCGCAAAATAACGCCTCCCGTTGATAACGATCTCGAACTGGGTCACAACTTCGAAGGCACTCACCGACTTGAGGACCCACAGCAACGCTGCCTCGGCTGGATTGTCACACCCGGGGTCAGCGGCGTCTATGATTCTCTCCGCTCGCTTGTAAGGAATGCAGGTAGCCGCCCGTCGCCGTTCTATCAGACGTACCTTCATCGTATCTTTGGTCATTTCTGCCAGGCATCTGGCTTCATCTTGAGCAAACTTCGAGAAGCCTGACTCGTGACGCAACGCCATGCAGGCTGCGACAAAAGCACTCAAAGCTTCTGAATAACACGCCATACGCACAACCGCGTCAATGACAGATTCGCATCGGAGCCCATCGATGATTTCCAATGCGTTTTCTGATGGTCGACTGGTAGTCGCGTAGACATAGACCGGCGGAACGGTAGCTACCATCGTTCTAACAGGAGGCAATCGCCGCTTTCCATGTCGCACACCGAACCACGCCACAACATCCGGATTGGCCTCCCACAATGGAATTGAACGTGCAACGAGGGCACTATTACCGACGAGAACAGCCTGCCGCTTCGCTCCGACACATACCGCAAGGAGCCTGGCTTGGGCTACTGTCGCCCATGAATCCCAGATAGTCGTGAACGCATCAGGACTATCAACACGGACGTAGCAGCCTTTCCTAATCCACACACACGTATCGGCACGTGGTTGCTGAACGGTACCCTCACACTGTGAGGGCAATGTCAGGACCGTCATCGATCGAATACTCATACATTGATGATCCTCATGCGAGCCGCACTCGTCACCCACACAACCGACACCTGTGGATAACTCGCGCCATAACGAAGCCTGTGGATAATCCCTGTTCGATACTCTCATCGGGACTACCCCAAACCGCGCCCCCATGTCAGTTCAGCCTTAGGCAGCGATGCACCACATAGGGAGGCATTGCACTATTTCGGGAAGCATTGCACTAGCTACTATCCAGTGCAATGCCGCGCTATCTAGTGCATTGCTTACTCTTCTAGTGCATTGCTCGTTCATCGCCCCACCCACACCAGGCCCACGACCTTCGCCGAGGCCGGGGTGCCCGTCGCGCGGCCCCAGCGAGCCACGACGTCAGGGACATCGATGGACGGATCGACGAGCAGCGCCGTCGACAGAGCCTCCGCCAGCACACCCGACGAGGCCACGACGCTGACTTGTCGCACACCTGCATGAGCAGGGTATCCCGTGCGCGGATCGATGATGTGATGGTCGAACACTCGACCGCCACCCACGGATGTTTCACGCCATGTTTCACGCACAGGACGACCCGACACTGACCCGGCCGCACGCCCAACCACCTCAGGAGCCAGCACACCCAGCGGCCCCAGGTTATCCCCGGACGTCGACAGGGAGGCCATGCCATCCGCAGGCAACTCCACGACGCCAGCGACCGACGTGGGCCCGCCTTGAGGGTCGCGCAGGCCGGCGCGCCACGAAGAACCGTCGGCGCGAGTCCCGAACACCGACACCGACGACGTCCCCACTGACACCAATACGCCGCGCGCCCCCATGGCCACGGCCAGGTCGCGGCACGCGTC
>CALBAF010000159.1 GCA_937926415.1 uncultured Actinomyces sp. | reverse complement strand
GATCGCAGCCAGGGTCAGTGCGGCCACGCGGGGTTTACGGCCCAGCGCAAAGCGCAGGCCGGCAACAACCGTCACCGCGCCCGTCACTCGGGTGGCAACTGCCAGCTGCTGATCCGTCAGCGGCTCCAGGCCGACCGTGCCGGTCGCCTTGTCGATGAGGGGACGCACGCCCGCAGCGCGCTCCACGTGGAAACGCGGATGCATGAGGGCATCAACCCCATCGGCGATGAACGGGGCGGCGAGCAGGGGACGGGCAACAACGCGCAGCAGATTCATACCCCTATTGTTCGACACCTTTGCCCCCGGGGGAAGCCGAATGGCCCGGCTACTCCCAAACAACGGGATGAAAGTGGCGCAACGCACAGTTGGAGGGGGTTGTGGAATAAAGCGCGGCCTGAGGCGTTGCCCTCAGTATGACCACCCATCGCCCACTCCCATTCGCGCCGCATGCCCGCGCGACTACGCTGGGAGGCGATGGATACGACAACCCCCTCACCGACGCCACAGGCACCCGAGCCCGCCCCGGCCTCGTCCACCCCGGACGGAGCCACGCTCGAGGCCCGCTTCATGGACGAAGCGATGCCCCTCATGAACCAACTCTTCGGCGCGGCCCTGGGCATGACCCGCAACCGAGCCGACGCCGAGGACCTGGTTCAGGAGACCTACCTCAAGGCCTACCAGAAGTTCCACCAGTACCAGCCCGGCACCAACATCAAGGCCTGGCTGTACCGCATCCTCACCAACACCTACATCACCAGCTATCGCAAGGCGCAGCGCTCTCCCAAGCGCGCCTCCAGCGACACGGTCGAAGACTGGCAGCTGGCCGACGCCGCCTCCCACTCGGAGGTCGGCCTCAAATCCGCGGAAGTCGAGGCGCTCGAGGCGCTTCCCTCCTCGCAGCTGCGCGACGCCCTCGATTCGCTCTCAGAGGAACACCGGATGGTTGTCCTCATGGCTGACGTTGAGGGTATGAGCTACAAGGAAATCGCCGAAGAACTAGGAGTTCCCATGGGGACCGTCATGAGCCGACTGAACCGGGCGCGTAAGAACCTGCGCTCCGCGCTGGCCGACGTCGCCGCGGAATACGGGATCGGAGGAGCCAAGTGAACACCCACATCACCTGCCAGGACGTCCAGGACGCCCTGTACGAACTGATCGACTGCGAGGAGTGCGACCGCCGCAGCGGCCTCATCGACGCCGGATCCGTACCCGGGCCCGATGCCCGCGCCCGCGCCCTCATGATCAAGCACGTAGCCACCTGCGCGCACTGCACCGACGCCCTGGACGCCGAGCGCCACGTGCGTGCCCTCATGCGCGGCTGCTACGAGACCGAACAGGCCTCGGAAGCGCTGCGTGCCCGCGTCGTCGCCTCGATCACTAGCGTGTCCGTCACCTGGCGCTGAACCCGCTGCGACAACGCGCGGCCGCGCGGCGTTACGCGGACTGACGAGGCTGGGGCTGCCGCCCGTTTTTCGGTGACCTTCGTCGCCGCGAACGGCCTGTGCCTTGGTGGTTTGGGCCAATGTGTGCAAAAATGCTTCAGTCTAGACAACAAACCCAAGGAGAATGACATGTCGAAGCGGGGTCGTAAGCGTCGCGATCGTCGTAAGAACGGCGCGAACCACGGCAAGCGTCCTAACGCCTGAACCGTGTTTTAAACGGGTGTGGGGTCCGATGCATCGCATCGGACCCCACAGTTTTATCACCGCTGGATTTCTTAGGATTCGGCTTCTTGAGCGCCAATCCACTCAAACCACCCTTGATGCAAAACAAGCCAAGCCATCAGTGCAAAGCCAGACTGTCCGGGCATCGATGCCCCACGGGCGCTGCGCACGGATGAAGACGCCATATCCTCAAACCACTGGTCATGAGCGACCAGGGGAGTATAGGTATCAACAAAGGGGATATCTCGGCGTTCACACACCTGCTGACACGACAGTGAAAGTTCCTTCACCGCAGAGGATTGCACACCGGCAAGCGGAGGTGGGCCAACGACCATTGAGGGGATCCCCAAAGTTGATGCCCGGTCAGTAATATTCGCCAAATTGAGACGCGACCGGGGAGTTGAAATCCCGGCCGGAATATCACTGCATCCAACAGCAATAATCAGTGCGCAAGGCTCGTCGGGAGCAAAGCGATACACGACCTCATCCTCCCAGCGTGCAGCAAGCTGCGAGGTCGTTTCTCCCGGAACAGCCAAGGTCATGACGGTTGGCGGAGAAGGGAACTCGGAGCGTGCCAATACCCGACCAACCCAACCGAGGCCTCGGGGATCTCCCATGGGGGTAATGAGTTCATCGCCGATGATACAGATTCGCATGACGTCCCCTATGCGAAGGCCCGGCGCATGAGCTCCGCGGCCTGTTCACGATGTAGGCTTGCTCGCCCGGCGG
>CALBAF010000158.1 GCA_937926415.1 uncultured Actinomyces sp. | reverse complement strand
ATGACGTGCAGGCGCCGATCCGCGGCCTGAGCGTTCACCGCGGCACCCTCACCGAAGGTGGCGTGACGGTGGGTGAGAAGGCCTACGCCGAGATCGATGGCCAGCGTCGCCTCGCCATCGCCCGCGCGCACACCGCCACGCACATGGTCTACGCGGGCCTGCGCAACGTCGTGTCGGAGGACGCGACCCAGGCGGGATCCGAGAACTCGCCGTCGCGCCTGCGCTTCGACTTCCGCCACGGTTCCGCGCTCGAGGGCTCCCAGCTGAGCGATATCGAGGCTCTCGTCAACGAGAAGCTCGCCGAGGACCTGGCCGTCACGACTGAGGTCATGAGCATCGACGCCGCGCGCGAAGCCGGTGCGATCGCCCTGTTCGGCGAAAAGTACGGCTCCGAGGTCCGCGTTGTGACGATTGGTGATGGCTTCGACCGCGAGCTGTGCGGTGGCACCCACGTGCCCACCACCGGCCACATCGGTCGCATCACGGTGCTCAGCGAGGGCTCCGTCGGCTCCGGCGTGCGCCGTATCGACGCCCTCGTCGGCGACGGCGCCTACGAGTTCCAGGCCAAGGAACACGCTCTCGTCAACCAGCTGTCTCAGCTCGTTGGTGGACGCGCTGACGAGCTGCCCGAGCGCATCGAGTCGCTTCTGGCCAAGCTGCGCGAGTCCGAGAAGGAACTGGAGAAGATCCGCACCGCTCAGGCTCTGAGCCAGGGCGCCGATCTGGCAGCTTCCGCGAAGGCTATCGGTCCCGTGACCGTTGTCGCCGCCGCGGTTGGCGAGATGCCCTCCGCGGATGCACTGCGTACGCTCGCGCTCGATGTGCGCGATCGCCTCGGCAACGAGCGCGGAACCGTCGTCGCCCTCGGTGGCGTCGTCGGTGGCAAGCCGTCGCTTGTCGTAGCGACGAACGAGGCCGCGCGTGAGGCTTCGGTGAAGGCCGGTGCCCTCGTCCGCGCCGTCGGCAAGCACATGGGCGGTGGCGGCGGTGGCCGTGACGATATCGCTCAGGGCGGCGGCACCAAGCCCGAGGGCATCGCTGACGCGATCGACGCGATCCGCAAGGAGATCGAGGCTCTGTGAGTATTCGTCGGGGTATCCGCATCGGCGTAGACGTCGGCACCGTGCGTGTCGGCGTCAGCCGGTGCGACCCCGACGGCATTCTCACGATGCCCGTCGAAACCCTTCACAGGGCTCCCGACCTGTCCGATCTCGATCGATTGGCGCATATCGTGCGTAGCCACGACGCGATCGAAGTGATCGTCGGACTTCCCCGCCACCTGCGTGGGGGAGAGGGGATCTCCGCGAAGGGGGCGCGTAAGTACGCGCGCCGCATCAAGAAGCTTGTTCCGCACGTTCGCGTGGCGATGGTTGATGAACGCATGACGTCTAACCAGGCGCATGCCAGGCTACGCGCATCGGGGATTCCCGAGATCGAACACCGCAGCGTCATCGATCAGGTGGCAGCGCAGATCATTTTGGAACAGGCACTCGAGCTTGAACGCATGGGCGGTCGGGCTCCCGGTGAGGAGATCATCCTCGAACCAAACGAAGGAGCGCACGCGTGAGTACGCCTCCCCCTTACCCCTTCCGTTCTCGCCGCGAGATTCACTCCGGTGAGCCAAAGGTTTACTCCGACGCCGAGCTGCACGAACAGCACGTGTCGCAGGACGAGGCTGTGACACCCGCTCAGGGAACATCCCTGCGTGAGGCGTCTTCGCGCGACGATGTCGAGAGCCCAGTCCGAGAGGCGGCGCGCGCTGAGCGCTCGCTTCCCTCCTTCGACGAGGTAACGGATACGGGCACGACTCCTCGCGTGTCTGGTGCTGCACTGCGTCAGCGCAGTGCAGCGCAGGCCGCTGAGTCGCCCTCCGAGACCACGGGTATGCGCTCTCGCCGCCTCGCCAGCGAACGACGCGCGGCGCGTAAGCGCAAGCGTCGCCGTCGGGTGCGTTCCTTCTTCATCATCGTTGTGGTGCTCGGTTTGCTGGCCGGCGCCAGCTACGTTGCCTACGACCACCTCTTCAACTCGTCATCGACGGCATCTGACGATTTCCCCGGTCCGGGCACTGGCTTGGTCGAGGTGACGATTGCCGAGAATTCCTCCGGCCGCGATATCGGTCAGGCTCTCGTGGATGCGGGTGTCGTGAAGTCGGTGGGTGCCTTCGTGCGCCAGTTCGAGAAGACCCCCGCGTCGATGTCCATTCGCCCCGGCACGTATCGCCTCAAGCGGGAGATGAGCGCCGCCGGCGCGCTCGCCGGCCTGCTGGACGAGACCAACCGCGTCGATTCGACGATCACGATCACATCGGGCCAGAAGATGTCCGAGGTGAAGAAACGGATCGTCGACATCATGGGCGTCACCGAGGAACAGGTGGACAGCGCCTTCGCCGACACGGAGGCGATCGGCCTGCCGTCCGAGGCCGGTGGCAACGCCGAGGGATGGCTGCTGCCCGGCTCCTACGAGGTGTCCGAGGAGGACACCCCCACGACCGTCATTGCCCGCATGGTGAAGGGGACCGTCGAGGAGCTTGATCGCCTCGGCGTGGCCCCCGCAGATCGCGAGACCGTGCTGATTAAGGCGTCGATCGTGGACGGCGAAATGAACATCGACAAGTACATGCCGATGGTCGCCCGCGTTATCGACAACCGCCTCGCAGACACGAACGGCGAGACGAAGGGCTACCTGGGCATGGACTCGACCGTCCTGTACGGCGTCGGTAAGACAAGCGGCGTTCCGGATCAGGCGGACCTCGACAACGACAACCCCTACAACACGCGCCTGCACGCAGGGCTGCCGCCGACCCCGATCGGACAGCCCAGCGAGAAGGCCATCAAGGCGGTTCTCAACCCTGCTGAGGGCAACTGGCTGTACTTCGTGACCGTCAACCTGGACACGGGCGAGACCCTGTTCGCCTCGACACTCGAGGAGCAGGAAAAGAACCGCGAACAGTTCAAGGCGTACTGCAACGCGAACCCGAAGGTCTGCACCGCGTCATGATGTGGGCCGGCGTTATCGGTTCCCCGATTGATCACTCCCTGTCCCCGGTGATTCACCGGGCGGCATGGGAGGCCCTCGGAATCGAGGGATGGGAGTATCGCCGCATCGAGCAGGATGAGACGAGCCTGCCCGCGTTTATCGCGGGATTGGATGATTCCTTCCGCGGACTGTCGGTCACGATGCCCTGTAAGCAGGCGATTATCCCGCTCCTGGACGCGATCGATCCACTTGCTACAGGCGTCGGTGCCGTGAACACGGTGGTGCCGGCCTCCGGGGTACTCGCGGGCTTCAACACGGACGTCACGGGGATCGCGTCAGCGATTCGGCGTGCGTGCTCGCTGGCAGAGCGACCGCTTCCCACGAGCGCTGTCGTTCTGGGGGCCCGTGCCACGGCCTCGTCGGCGCTCGCTGCACTCGGCGAACTTGGCATCACCGCTTCCGCCGTCGCCGCCCGTCGTTTCGGAGGCCCGGGTTCTGTCGTCGCGGCGGCGTCACGACTGGGCGTGAGCATCGAGCAGGTGCTGTGGTCGGATGTCGATACGGTTCTACGCGCACTGCGCGCCGCAGACCTCGTGATCTCGACGCTGCCCGCAGGCGTCGCGGACCCGCTCGCACAGCAGATGGAAGTACGCGAGGGGCAGGTGCTCCTGGACGTCGTCTACTCGCCGCGTGAGACGGCGCTGCGCAGCTCCTTCACGAAGAACGGCGGCGTCGTCGCTGAAGGCACCGACATGCTTATCTTCCAGGCAGCCGCGCAGGTGCAGCTGATGACCGGGCGTAGCCCGAACACCGATGTCATGCGCGACGCTCTTGAACGGGAACTGCTCCGACGCGCGCAGGTCAGCGGGGGAGGATCCGCCTCGTGATCATCTCGTGGCTGCCCGACTGGCTGAGCGCCGATCTGTCCCTCATCTCCGGTTTCCTCACGTGGATCATCGTGTTGGCGTGGCTGTGGAAGTCTGGTTGGAAGATCCAGCGTCGCTATTTCATTGAAGCGACGCAAAAGCCTCTCACTCGCAATGCGATCGTGTGGAGCGCGGGCATCGTCGGCGCCATCTTCTTCGTCGCCGCGCAGATGCGTCCCGGCATGCCCGGAGTGATGACGGTCGCGATGATCGGCGCGTTGAGCGCCTACGTCGACGCTCGAACCCATCGGCTTCCGAACGCCTATACGCTCGCGATGGTCATCGGCGTCGTCCTCGGCGTGATCGTTGGCGGTGTGATTTCGCCTCTCTGGCAGCAAAGGCTGGTGGGCTCGCTGGTCGGCGCACTCATCTGGTTCGTTCCTGTGGCTCTCCTCAATCGCCTGCCCGGTGGCATGGGCGGCGGAGACGTCAAGCTCGCCCCGGTGCTCGGCGCGATGGTCGGCTCAGTGTCCTTGCACGCAACGGTTTTCGCGCTCGCGCTGTCCTTCGTGTCGGCGGGTGTTGCCGCACTGTGGAAGATCGTCGTTGGATCTGCGGGAACGAAGACGCGCGTGCCGATGGGTCCGTGGATGATCGGATCGGCGCTTGTCGGCACCATCGCATGGGGTGTTGTGCCCGACTGGCTGTAGGGCCTTCCATCGGTCTTATTGTGGACCCGCCGGGACGAGTGCCCGTCCGGATGGGACAATAGACCGGTGAGTATTTCGACGCCTTCGTATCAGTCCGAGCCCGTCAGCCTCGAATGGGGCCAGACGTGGCCTCCGCGTGATGTCTTTGTTGATCTCGCGGCCGAGCGTCGTGTCATTCCGGTGGTGCGCCGAGTGCTCGCCGACGAGCTGAGCGCGGTTGGCGTTTACCGACAGCTTGCGCACGGTAATTTTGGCAGCTTTATTCTCGAATCCGCTGAGCACGGTGGTTCGTGGGGCCGCTGGTCGTTCGTTGGTGCCTCGAGCGCGGGTGCGATCGTCGCTCGTGACGGTCACGCGCAGTGGATCGGTTCGCATCCGGAGGGCGCGTTGGAGAAAGGAACCTTCCTCGAGGTTATGCACTCTGCTCTCGAGGAGCTTGCGGCACCCGCGATTGAAGGAATGCCCCCTCTGACGGGCGCTCTCGTCGGCTCTCTCGGCTGGGGCATCATTCCCGAGTGGGAGCCGACCCTTGCCGCGACCGCGCCGAAGGAATCCGACATTCCCGATGCGACGCTCGTCCTGGCCACCGAGGTCGCCGCCCTCGATCACGCGACCGGCTCGGTGTACCTGATGGCCATCGCCTGGAACATGAACGGTTCGGCGGACGGCGTCGATGGGGCGTACGATCGCGCGATTGAACGCCTCGACGCGATGACGACGCAGCTTGCCACTCCCATCGCCCCCGCGGTTTTGGGCTCCAGTGGCGCGACGCCGCCTCAGGTGCGCGAGCGTACGGCCCGCGCCGACTTTGAGTCGTCCGTGAACGCGGCTAAGCGCGCGATTGAAGACGGTGACGCCTTCCAGATCGTGGTCTCACAGCGCCTCGATGTGTCGACGTCGGCGAGCGGCATCGACGTCTACCGCGTTTTGCGTACCGTCAACCCCTCGCCGTACATGTACTTCCTGGATCTGCCCGACGAGAAGGGCGGCCATTTCGAGGTTGTCGGCTCGTCTCCGGAAACCCTCGTGAAGACCGAGCGGGGCCGCGTCTGGACGTATCCGATTGCCGGGTCGCGCCCGCGCGGTGTGGATTCGGCCGAGGATCACCGCTTGGCGGCCGAGCTGCTGGAGGATCCGAAGGAGCTGTCGGAGCACGTCATGCTCGTGGATCTGGCCCGTAACGACCTGTCGAAGGTCTGCGATCCAGCGTCGGTTGAGGTCTCCACGCTCATGGAACTCAAGCGTTTCTCGCACATCCAGCACATTTCCTCCACGGTCACGGGCGTGCTGCGCGAGGACGCTGACGCGCTGGACGCCCTGGTCGCGACCTTCCCCGCGGGTACCCTGTCGGGCGCGCCCAAGCCTCGTGCCATCCAGCTGATCGATGATTTTGAACCGGCTGCGCGCGGCGTGTACGGCGGCGTCGTGGGTTACTTCGACCTCTCGGGCGACGCGGATCTGGCGATCGCGATTCGTACGGCATCGCTGAAGGATGGCGTTGCCTCCGTGCAGGCGGGTGCGGGACTCGTCGCCGATTCGGTGCCCGCTCTCGAGTACGAGGAGTCGCGCAACAAGGCCGCCGCGGCGGTCGAGTCTGTCGTGCGGGCCTCCACCCTCGTTCCCCTGTCCTGAGCCGTAGTGCGGGATGGCTGACCCAGCGTCGGCTAATTTTCGCTAGCCTTGGTGAGGATTGAAAGTTTCTGCCTGAAAGGGGAGCGTCGTGAGCGTTCTCGATGACATTATCGCCGGGGTCCGGCAGGACCTGAAAGAGCGCGAAGACCGCGTCCCTCTGGCTCGCATCAAGGAGATGGAGACTCAGGTACCGGAGGCGAAGGACGCCCTCAGCGCTCTGCGTAACCGCGATGGTGCCGTCAAGATCATCTCCGAGGTGAAGCGTTCCTCGCCGTCCAAGGGCGCGCTTGCCTCGATTCCGGACCCGGCCGCTCTCGCGTCGACGTACGAGGCCGGGGGAGCGTCGGTGATCTCGGTGCTCACCGAGCAGCGTCGCTTCAATGGATCGCTCGCCGACCTCGACGCGGTGCGCGCGGCCGTCGATATCCCGATCCTGCGCAAGGACTTTATTGTGACGCCGTATCAGATCCACGAGGCGCGTGCTCACGGCGCTGACCTCGTGCTCCTGATTGTCGCGGCGCTCGAGCAGAACGTGCTGGTGTCGCTGCTGGAGCGCACCCGTTCGCTGGGCATGGAGGCACTGGTCGAGACGCACTCGCGACTCGAGGCCCTGCGCGCGATGGAGGCGGGAGCCTCGATCATCGGCGTGAATGCGCGCAACCTGAAGACGCTTGAGGTGGACCGCTCGACCGTCGAGCAGGTCATCGATGTGATTCCTCAGGATGTCGTCGCGGTCGCCGAGTCCGGCGTCGCGAATGCTCACGATGTCTTCGAATACGCGAAGTGGGGTGCGGACGCGGTGCTCGTCGGCGAGGCGCTCGTGACGTCGGGCGACCCGCGCGCGAGCATCCAGGACATGGTGAGCGCCGGCCAGCACCCTGCGCTGCGTACGGATCGTAAGGCTCGCGTCGCCGCGGCGCGTCAGGAAGGACAGTGATGAACGCCGAGAACTTTGCTCAAGGACCGTACTTCGGTGACTTCGGAGGCCGTTTCGTCGCCGAGTCCCTCATGGGTCCTCTCGAAGAGGTCGAGGCCGCGTGGAAGCGCCTGTGGCGCGACAAGTCCTTCCAGCGCCGTCTGCGCGACCTGTTCCTCAACTACGCCGGTCGACCGTCCCTGCTGACCGAGGCGCCCCGCTTCGCCGCTGACCTGGGTGGCGTGCGCGTGTTCCTTAAGCGTGAGGACCTCAACCACACGGGTTCGCACAAGATCAATAACGTGCTCGGCCAGGCACTGCTGACGAAGGAACTCGGAAAGACCCGCGTCATCGCGGAGACCGGTGCCGGCCAGCACGGCGTGGCCACCGCGACCGCTGCGGCTCTCCTCGGGCTGGATTGCACGATCTACATGGGGCGCGAGGACACCGAGCGTCAGGCGCTGAACGTCGCGCGCATGCAGATGCTCGGCGCCGAGGTCATTGCCGTCACGGCGGGTTCGGCGACCCTGAAGGACGCGATCAACGAGGCCTTCCGCGACTGGGTGACCAACGTCGAGACGACCAACTACATCTTCGGCACGGCCGCTGGTCCGCACCCCTTCCCGGAGCTGGTGCGCGACCTTCAGCGCGTCATCGGCGACGAGGCGCGCGCGCAGCTGCTCGCCGCCGAGGGGCGCCTGCCCGATGTGGTCGTCGCCTGCGTGGGCGGGGGTTCTAACGCCATCGGTTCGTTCACCGCGTTCATCGATGATCCCAGCGTTGAGCTGCTCGGATGCGAGGCTGCCGGCGACGGCTTCGAGACGGGCCGTCACGCCGCGTCTATCACCGCTGACGAGGTGGGGGTACTCCACGGAGCGCGTACCTTCGTCCTGCAGGAGCGCGATGGCCAGACGAAGGCCTCCCACTCGATTTCCGCGGGCCTGGACTACCCGGGTGTCGGCCCCCAGCACGCCTGGTTGGCACGCTCCGGCCGCGCCTCGTATATGCCGATTTCCGACGCCGAGGCCATGGATGCTTTCCTGCACCTGTCGCGTACGGAGGGCATCATTCCCGCCATCGAGTCCTCCCA
>CALBAF010000157.1 GCA_937926415.1 uncultured Actinomyces sp. | reverse complement strand
CCTGTCGCTGGCCCTCGGCTGGGCCTCCACGATCGAGCGCGTCGGCATCAAGGTGGCGCCGGGCATCGCATACGAGCACATCCCCTCCTCTTGGCATGCGCAGTGGGTGAGCGTGGGCGGTGACCTCGTCGAGGCCTCGCTCTGGTCCCCCGCACTGTCCCCCGAGGGCCGGGGCCGTTCGTGCCTTCTCTTGGACGAGGCCGGGGCCGCCCATTCGCTCTCCACACCCGAGGGGTATGCACCCAACGCTCCCGCAGCCCGCGCGGAGGTCGTACCCCTGGGTGCAATGGTGGCCGAACCCGACAGCGCGGTTATCCGCTCGGGTCTCCTGGCACGCCTCGCGGACGAGGTCGGCGCGGGCATCGTGTCCGACAAGATCGCCTACCTGACCGCGGACGACCTACCCGATTCCCCCTTCTACGACCGCTTCGAGGTCCTCGCAGTGACCAACCTGCGGGCGAAGGCGATTTCCGCCGAGCTGCGCACACGCGGCGCGGGCAGCGTCGAGATCAAGAAGCGCGGCGCCGACATCAACCCCGACGACCTGCGCAAATCCTTGAAACTGGGCGGAGGCGACGAGCAGCTGACCGTCATCGCGACGCGCGTGGACGGGCGCCACCGCGCGATCATCTGCCGACGGTTGGCTAAAAACCTGTAAGGAAGCTCTCCGCCGACACCCCTCGTCGCCCTGCCACAATGGAAGAAGCCAGCGAAAGGATTGACATGTCTTTGCCCTTCGGTTCCTCCCAGCGTTCCACGATCGGTGTCGAGTGGGAGCTCCAGCTCGTTGACCGCGACTCCCACGACCTGCGTCAGAGCGCGGATGCGATCATCGACCGCGCCACGACCGACGGGAAGCTCTACCCGGGCGTCCACCGCGAGATGCTGCTCAACACGATCGAGGTCGTGTCCAAGCCACGCTCGACCGTCGCCGAGTGCATGGCGGATCTGATGGACTGCGTCGACTACCTGACGCCCCTGGCCTCGGACCTGCGCATCGACCTGGCCACCGCCGGCACGCACCCCTTCGCACGACCGGGCCGCCAGCGCGTCACCGATTCCGAGCGCTATGCCCAGCTGGTGGAGCGCACCGCCTACTGGGGTCATCAGATGCTCCTGTACGGAGTCCACGTACACGTCGGCGTCGAAGACCGAGCGAAGATCCTCCCGATCCAGGCAGCCCTCACCGCTCACCTGGGCCACCTGCAGGCCATCTCCGCATCCTCCCCCTTCTGGGCGGGCGAGGACACCGGCTACGCGTCCAACCGCGCGATGGTCTTCCAGCAGCTGCCCACCGCCGGCATTCCGCGCCAGTTCGCGACGTGGGAGGATCTCGAGGCCTACACGGACGACATGATCCGTACGGGCGTCATCGAGGGCTTCGACGAGGTTCGCTGGGACATCCGCCCCTCGCCCGCCTTCGGCACGATCGAAAACCGCGTGTACGACGCTGCGACCAACGCGACCGAGGTCGCCACCTTCGCGGCCTTCACCCACGTCCTCGTCGAGCACTTCTCGCGCCTGTACGACGCGGGCGAACCGCTGCCGTCCCTGCCGGATTGGTTCGTCGCCGAAAACAAGTGGCGTTCGGCGCGCTACGGCATGGATGCGACGCTGATCGTCTCGCGCGACGGCACGACCGAGAGCGCGCGCGACGGCATCGCGCGACTGAAGGAAGAGCTTGCCCCCGTGGCCGCCGACCTGAACTGCGCGCACGAGTTCGCAGGCCTGGAGACGATCCTGACGATCGGCGCCT
>CALBAF010000156.1 GCA_937926415.1 uncultured Actinomyces sp. | reverse complement strand
CTGATGCGCGGACGAGCCACGGCCTCGTCCCACAGGCGACGAGGCCGCAGCCGTCACTCGGAGCGCAGGGCTTCGACCGGGTCCTGGCGCGAGGCGCGCGAGGCCGGGATGATGCCTGCGATCACGGTCAGGCCGACGGACACCGCGATGAGGGTCAGGGCCGTGAGCGGAGAGAGCTGGGCGATGTTCTCCACCTTGAACGAGGAGTAGGCGATGCCGTTCGCGGCCGCGCACAGTCCGTAGGTGACGCCCACGCCCATCAGGCCCGCCAACAGGCCTTCGATGACGGTTTCGGCGTTGAAGACGCGCGACACGTCGCCCTTCGAGGCGCCGATCGAGCGCAGGATACCGATCTCCTTGCGGCGCTCGAGCACCGAGATGTAGGTGATGATCGCGATCATGATCGAGGAGACCACGAGAGAGATCGACACAAAGGCGATGAGCAGCCAGGAGATGATATCGACGATCTTGGTCACCGAGCTCATGAGCGCGCCCATGACGTCGGAGTAGGTGATGACCTTGTCGGTCGCGCCCGCCGCTTTGTTGTCGGCGTTGTAGGCGTCCAGCGCGGCCTTCACCTTGTCCTTGTCCGCGAAGGACTTGGGGTAGATCGAGATGTTCGACGGGGAGGCGATGCCCGCCCATCCCAGGTTCCTCAGGTTCGTCTCCAGGGTCGGCACGTTCGTGGAGAACATGGTCGCCATGAGGGCGGCGAGGGACTTCTCGTCCACGTTGGACTGGAATGCCTCGGCGAAGGCCTGCGGATCCATGGAGAAGGCGCTGGACATGTTGGTGGCGAACTGCTCCATGGTCGCGCCGATCTGCTCGCCAATCGCGGTCGACAGCTGCGTCATCATCGAGGTCATCGCGTTCGTCATGGCTTCCTGCATGACCTGGCCGATGACGGCGCCGACGCCCTGGGTGAGCGTGCTACCCAGCTGGGCGGCGATCTGCGTGGAGATCGCATTCATGACCTGCGTGGACACGTCGGTGCCGATCTTGGCCAGGGCCGGGTCCTCCCCGAGCGCCTTCGTCAGGTTGGCGGCGAGCTTGTCAGAGTCGACGACCTGGTCGGAGGAGACGGCCGCGCGCAGCTGCTCGAGCACCTCGGGCTGGGAGAAGTACGCCGAGGCCAGGGTCGCGAAGTCGGTCGTGCCGCCCGCCTCGATCTGTTCGCGGGCGTAGTCCTGGAAGCCCTGGGCGATCTGCGAGGCCTGGGCGCTCAGGTAGTCTGCCGCGCCATCCTTGACGGCTCCATCGGCCAGGGCCGAGCGGATGATCGTCTGGAAGTCGACGTTGGCCAGCTGCGGCAGGTCCTTGCTCAGTTCCCCGAAGTCGAGGCCGGACAGGTCGAAGGCCATGCCGGACTGGGCACCGGACTGTGCGGCGAGGGCCGACAAGTCAATATTTGACAGGTCCAGGCCCGACATGTCGAGGTTGGAGAAGTCGAGGCCGGAGAAGTCCATGCCTGAAAAGTCCAGGCCCGACAGGTCCATCTGCATCTTGTTGGGGTCGATCTGGAAGGCGGCGGAGAGCTTGGACTCGTCCACGGTGAACAGGGAGGACATGTCGAAGCCGCCGGACTGACTCTTCTGGTTGTCTGCCAGCTCCTTGAATGTCTTGCCCGTGAACACGTCGACGTCGGGCTTGGCTCGCTGGGCCTTGACGATCGGGCTGGCAGCTGCCTCCTCGATGATTCTGTAGGTCAGGGCGGGCGTGTAGGCGATGCCCTGACGCAGGGCGCCGCCCTTGTCGGAGTTGGGCTTGACGATGCCGGAAATCGTCAGCTCCTGGCCGCCGTCCACGAGCTTCTTCATGTAGTCCGCATCGGAGGAGTGGTCGGTCCACACCTTGTAGGTGTCGTCCCACGTGTACTTGTCGAAGGCGTTGACGCGGCGGAACGTAGTCCCCAGGATCGCGGAGTAGTCGTAGGTAGCCGTGCTGGCCCCCGACTGAGCCCCCGACTGCGCACCCGACTGGCTCTTGCCCCCGAGCGTTCCCTGGTAGTAGCTGCGCATCAGGTCGTCGAATTCCTTGTGGTCCTTGAGACCCAGTGTGTATTCGAAGAGGTTGGGGATGTTGCCGTCCTCGTCGAGGACCAGCACGACCTGGTTAGCGCCGCTCGGCCACGAGCCTGCGACCACGTCGTACGCGGAGGTGTACAGCGAGGACGTGGCGGGCATCTGATAGAAGGCGTTCGTCAACACCATCGACCCGAAGGCCCCGGAACCAAAACCGGCTTCCATCTGCTTCATCGACTGGTCGGGGCTGACCTGCACGGTCTCCTTGGACGTGTCGGACTGGTAGATCTGCGGGACGATGTCGTAGTCGTACTCGATCGCCTTGACCATCGTGTCGATGCCACCGCCATTGTTGTCCAGGTATGTCTTCAGCGAGGCCAGGTCGTTCGTCTTCGCGTCGCGGATCGTGTCGGCGAAGGTACGCAGCTTGGAGACGCCGACCTTGCCGTCGGGCGCGGGCTGGGAGTCTTTGGAGTCCGAGGCCGACACGGACAGCGCGGCGGTCATGTCGATGCCGGTTTTCTGGATCGTCAGCGGGTACGCACCCAGCGTCTCCTCTTCCGTCTTCGCGATGTAGGCGTTGGCGCCATTTGCCAGCGCGAGGATCGCGGCGATTCCGATGATGCCGATGGACCCCGCGAAGGAGGTCATGAGGGTACGCCCCTTCTTCGTCATCAGGTTGTTGGCCGACAGGGACAGGGCCGTCAGGAAACCCATCGAGGTGCGGCGCGCCACCGTGGCCTCGCGGCGGTCCTCCACGGCCGGCACGAAGGGATCGGAGTCGGCGACGATGCAGCCGTCGGCCAGCTCGACGATGCGGGTCGCATACTGGTGGGCCAGCTCGGGGTTGTGCGTGACCATGATGACGAGGCGGTCGCGGGCCACGTCGCGCAGCAGGTCCATGACCTGCACGCTCGTCTTGGAGTCGAGGGCGCCGGTGGGTTCGTCGGCGAGCAGGATCTCGGGGTCGTTGATGAGGGCGCGCGCGATGGCGACGCGCTGCATCTGGCCGCCCGACATCTGCGAGGGCTTCTTGTGGACGTGGTCCTTCAGGCCGACTCGTTCGAGGGCATCGAGGGCGCGCTTGCGGCGCTCGGAGCGCGAGACGCCCGACAGGGTCAGGGCTAGCTCGACGTTTGCCAGGACGGACTGGTGCGGGATCAGGTTGTAGGCCTGGAAGACGAAGCCGATGCGGTTGTTGCGGTATGCATCCCAGTCGCGGGCCTTGTAGTCCTTCGTCGAAATGCCGTCGATGACGAGGTCGCCGCTCTGAAAGCGGTCGAGGCCTCCGATGACGTTGAGCATCGTCGTCTTACCGGAGCCGGACTGGCCCAGCACGGCCACGAACTCGTTATCGCGGAACGCCACGGAGACCTTGTTGAGCGCCACCTGCACAAGGTTGGCGGTCTGGTAGGCCTTGACGATCTCCTTGAGCTCTAGCACGCTTGTCCTTCCCACTCACAGTTGGTTTCTCGGCAACTATATCAGCTGCCCTCCATAAGCTTAGTTGGGGTACACCCCTCGCGGACTCCCCCTCTCACTGATTAACCCCTGATCACCCCCTGACAAGCCCCTGAACCCGCGTCTCTCACTTCACATGACAGGCCCCAAAACCCTGCCCTGGCCTCGTCCATCGGCTGCCTACCGGGGTGCGCGAGACTGAGCGGCTAGACTGATTCCATGACCGACATCACCCAGATTCCCGTGCCCAACGACGGGCCGATCACCGACAAAATCAAGGAAATCTACGAGCGTTCCTTCCCGCCCGAGGAGCGGATCCCCCTTCCCGAGCTGCTGGCAAGCGCGCAGATGGACGAGGCCTCCTTCCTCGCGTGGATCGATCCCTCCCTGCCCGAGGGCGAGGACGGGGCCGGCAACGTGGTCGCCCTGACCTTCTCCTTCGCCTTCCCCGACCTGTTCTACCTGGGTTTCCTCGCGGTGGACGGGCGCACGCGCAGCGCGGGCTACGGCACGCGCATCCTCACCTACTTCCGCGAGCGCTACGGGGACGTGCCGCAGCTGCTCGAGATCGAGCCGGTCGTGCGCGAGGCCGGGAACTACCAACAGCGCGTGCGACGCCTCGCGTTCTACGAGCGCAACGGTTTCACGGTGACGAACATGCTCACGCACGAGGCCGACCAGACCTACCGGGTCCTGGCGCGCGACGGGAACGTCACCCCGCAGCGCCTGGAGGAGGCCCTCAATTCGGTGATCGACGATCCGGCGTACGCCTCGCGGGTGACGACGGACTGACGCACTGACCTCACTCGGCTAACGCCGCAGCGGTGATCAGTTGTCGACGCCGTGGCTGGAGACCAGGAGGATCTCCTCGTTGTCGAGTCGGGCGAGCGCGCCTTCCAGGGCCGCCGAGGAGAAGATTCCCTCGTCGCGGGCCTGCAGGAGGGCGTCGCGCTGGGCGTGGATGGCCTCCAGCGCAAGTTCACGGATCTGGTCGCGCGTGAAGGAGCGCTCAACCTCCTCCTCGCTCATGTCGACGGTGCCGTGACCGTCGTCGTCCATCTCGCTCGCGGAAGCGGCGTCCTGGGTCGTGACGTCTTGGAGGATATCGGTGAGGACGCGGTCGGCCGTACGGGCAATGCGAGCACCCGCAGCTTCATCCTCAACGGAGACCGCGTGTCCGATGCGTGAGAGGGTGCGCGAGACGCCGGCGGACAGCAGGGTCTGGCCGTCGACCTCGTGGATCGCCTGGGCGAGGGCGGTGTCCACCAGCGCGGAGCCCATCACCTTCAGGAGCTTGGCGCGCTCCTCCTCGGAGATATCGCCCGTGGCCATCTTGGGCTTGACGAGGCGGATGAGCGCGGGAAGGGTCA
>CALBAF010000155.1 GCA_937926415.1 uncultured Actinomyces sp. | reverse complement strand
GCCCGCCGCCATGCCCGACACCGCGGAACTCAACATCCTCGAACGCAACGTCCTCGAGGGCGACTACCCCGACTCCGCCTGCGAATACCTGCTCCCCGAGATGGACTACGTCTTTATCTCCGGATCCGCATTCGTCAACAAGACGATGCCGCGCCTCCTCGCGCTCGCTTCCGACGCGCACACCGTCGTCCTCGGGCCCTCGGCACCCGCGTCCCCCGCGATCCTGCAGGCCGGCGCCACCACCGTCATGTCCTTCGCCAGCGCCCACCCCGCGCGCCTCGAAGACGGCCTCGCCGGGCGCACCCTCCTCGGCATGTACGACGCCGGCATGAGGGTCCAGCTCAGCAGACAGTGACCCGAGGATGAGGCCGTGACCCGGTTGCTCCGCTGAGACCCGGGAGCCCGCCCCGGCCTCGTCCATAGAAATAGTGGGGCGTCCCGGCCGCAGCCGGAACGCCCCACACTCACACTCACAGGAGACGGCGGACCCACGCCCGCCGCGCCCCCATCAACGCCAACGCAGCGTCATCAGGAAGCCGACCATCATCGTGCCCAGACCCACCGCGATGTTCCACGCACCCAGCTTCGGAACCGGGTAGGTGCCCGACGAGATGTAGTAGACGACAACCCACAGCAGACCCAGAATCATCAGGGCCACAAACGTGGGCGCCCACCAGGCGGGGCTAAGCGGAATACCGTCAGTCCAGTTCTGGATCTCGGTATCGTCCTCAACCTCGTGCCCATTCTTCTTACGCTTCTTGGATTCGGCCACGTCGGGTCCTCTCTGCTGGCCCGCGCGGGAAGAAAACCGCCCGGCGGTGATGAATTAGTCGCAACACTAGCGTAGTCTCGGACGTGGAAAGTGCCAAAGCGCAGCGCCACAAAAGGGGGAAAGATGCACACACGCAGCGTCCGCCACATCGCCGGCGTGCTCGCCGTGACCGTCGCCTCCGGCCTCCTCTTCACCGTCTCTGCGCTCAACGAACGCAAAAACCCCGCCGCCACCTCCGACCTGTCAACCCTCGTGCGTAACCGCCAGGAACAGGTCAAATCCCTCGAAAACGAGGTCTCCGCGCTCGACGCTCAGATCCAGAGCTTCTCCTCCCCCAGCCCCCAATCCGGCGACGAAGACGTCTTCACTGCTCGCTCCACCCAAACCGTCACCGGCCCCGGCGTCCAAATCACTCTCAGCGACGCGCCCCCAGGACAAATCCCCGAAGGCGCGACCCCCAACGACCTCGTCATCCACCAGCAAGACATCGAAGACACCATGAATGCTCTGTGGAACGGTGGCGCCGAAGCCATGACCGTCCAGGGCGTACGCATCACCTCGCGCACCGTCATCCGCTGCATCGGCAACGTGATTCTCGTGGACGGAACCAGCTTCTCCCCGCCCTATGTGATCCAAGCAATCGGTGATCCTGCCACCCTGCGCGCGACGGTTACCGCAAACCCACGTATGGTGAATTATCAGGCCTACGTGACAAAGTATGGCCTTGGGTGGGATATGCAGACCAAAGACTCACTGAGCTTTGCGCCCGCCACAACCCCTCTGACCGTCAACTATGCAACCGTGGAGGAACCGAATGGGTGAACACGTCGCCCCAGCCACACCGGCTAAGAAGAAGCGCTCCAACATCTTCTGGAACATCGTCGGTGTCGTCGGCGAACTGCTCATCACCTTCGCCATCGTCGTCGGCCTCTTCTCGGTCTGGCAGCTCTACTGGACGACCTACGAGGTCGCCGGACAGGTCGCCCAAACCATCGCCTCGTACGAAGAAGAGCACCAGCCCTCTAAGCGCACCCTCGGCGAGGTGCGCACTGACGACCCGCCCGCCTTCGACCGCGAAGTCGGCGACGGTGAGGTCTACGGACTCGTCCACGTGCCCACCTGGGACTGGATGAAGATTCCTCTCGCTGAAGGCACCACCTCCTACGTCCTCGACCAGGGATGGGCCGGCCACTACGACATGACCACCCAGCCCGGCGGCGTCGGCAACTTCTCCGTCGCCGGCCACCGTCGCACCTACGGCAACAACTTCCGCTGGATCGACCGCCTCAATCAGGGCGACAAGGTCGTCGTGGAGGTTGACGACCACTACCTCGTCTACTCCATGGTCTCCTCCGAGATCATCGACGCGACCGACCCCACGCAGATGCGCGTCGTCGCCCCCGTCATCGACGACGTCTCCTGGTCCGAAACCCCCACCGAGCGTTGGATGACCATGACCACCTGCCACCCCGAGTACGGCAACTGGCAGCGCTACATCGTCCACCTCAAGTTCGAATCCTGGACCCCCAAGGACACGGGCGTCCCCGCCGAACTCGTCGACGAACCTACGAACTGAAGGAGCCCACATGTACGCATGGATCTTCCGCCACCTGCCCGGCCCCACCTGGTTCAAGGTCATTGAATCCCTGGTCCTCATCGGAGCGGCCGTCGCCGCCCTGTTCACTTGGGTCTACCCCTGGGTCCAGTCCTACCTGGAACTGGGACAGTCCTCCGTCGGCAACGTCTGAGCCGCTCTCGACTGACGTACGCGAGGCCGGGGTACCCCGGCCTCGCGTCGTATCCGCCGCCCGTTTGTCGGACAGCGCCCGCGCGCCCACTAGGGGAGCGCCCTACGATGGATGCCGGAGAAGAGGCCAAGGCCTCGTACATGAAAGGACCGGCGATGGCACGAATCCTCTGCGTCGACAACTACGACTCGTTCGTCTTCACGATCGTGGGCTACCTGCGCCACCTGGGCGCCACGGTGGACGTCGTGCGTAACGACGTCGTCGACCCCACGTGGTTCGAGGCCGGCTACGACGGCGTGCTCATTTCCCCCGGACCCGGCGACCCCAAGAGCGCCGGCGCCTCCCTGCAGACCATCGCCGACTGCGCCGAGCGCGGCATCCCGATGCTGGGCGTGTGCCTGGGGCATCAGTCTCTCGGCGAGCTCTTCGGCGCGACCGTCGGGCACGCGCCTGAGCTCATGCACGGCAAGACCTCCGTTATCACTCACGATGGGCGCGGCGTGTTCGAGGGCGTCCCCTCGCCGCTGACCGTCACCCGCTACCACTCGCTGACGATCGACCCCGCGACCATGCCCGACGAACTCGAAGTCTCCGCGAGCACCGAGTCTGGCATCATCATGGGCGTTCGTCACCGCTCCCTGCCCCTTGAGGGCGTCCAGTTCCACCCCGAGTCCGTCATGACTCAGTCCGGGCACCTCATGTTTGCCAACTGGCTGGCGGCCTGCGGCGACGCCGACGCGCGCGAGCGGGCCGTGTCCCTGAAACCCGTCGTCGCGGAGCGTTTCACGCTGTAGGTTTCGTGGGGTTGCGTTGAGCGCGGCTGCGTGTTCTGGATAGGACGTTCTCTTCTGGATAGGTTTTTCCTATCCAGAACGCCATAACCTATCCGGATTGTCGTTTCCTATCCAGATCGCTGGGTACCGTGGCCTCGTGTGGTGCAAAACCCTCATTAAACGCTGCTGCCGCCGCGAAAGTTCTTGTGGGTGCGCGCACGCGGATAGGTTATGCGCATCCGGATAGGTTATGCGCATGCGGATAGCTTATTAACCTATCCGGATGTCGATAACCTATCCACATCGTCATAACCTATCCGCGTCAGGGCCCGCTTTCCCACCGCGCGTGTTGGCCACGCCCGCATGCAGTGAGGCCCGCGCCGCAGGACTTCTCCTCGCAGGCGCGGGCCTCACTGATCAACGGGGGCAACTACGAAGCGGTACTACCGCGACGCGGGTCCGGGACTCACTCAGTGGCCACCGTTCCCGTTGTTGTTCCCGTTATTGTTGCCGTTGTTATTGCCGCCGTTGTTGCCGGTCTGGCCGCCCTTCGACACCTTCAGCTTCACGGTCGAATTCTTCTCCACCTTCGAACCCTCACCGGGCTCGACGGAGAGGACCTGGCCGGCGGGCTGGTTGCCTGCGACCTCTTCGACGGTGACGGTCAGGCCCAGGGCCTTGAGCTGAGCCTCGGCGTCTTCGCGGCCCATGCCCACGACGGTGGGAATCTCGACCTGAGCAGGCTTGCCGCTCGAGATGGACACGCCCACGGTGGTGCCCTTCTTGACCTTCGTGCCGGTCGTGGGATCCTGCTCGACGATGCGGTCCTTCTCCTTCTCGGAGTCGACGCTCGTTACGTTGCCCAGCTCCAGGCCGACGCCCTTGAGGGTGCTGCGAGCCTGGTCCTGGGTCATGCCCGACAGGTCCGGAACGTCCACCTGGTCCGAACCGGAGGACAGGTAGGCGCGGATCGTCTGGCCGGCCTTCACCTTGGAACCGGGAGAGGGGTTGGTCTGCGCGACCTTGCCCTCGGGAACGGTGTCGGAGGCGACCTTGCTGGCGTCGAGCTCCCACTTCAAGCCCAGGGCCTCGATCGCCTTGCGGGCGTCGTCGGGGCTCATGCCGACCAGGTTGTCCGGCAGGGTCACCGAATCGGGGCCGGAGGAGATCGTGACGCGAACGGTCGCACCCTTCTCGGCCGGCGTGCCCGCGGCGGGATCAGTTGAAGCCACGGAACCCTCAGCGACGGTGTCGGATGCGACCTTGTCGGGGTTGAGTTCCCACGTGAAGCCGGCCTGCTCGATCTGAGTCTTCGCCTCGGCCTGCGTCAGACCGACGACGTTGGGGACCGCGATCGACTCGGGTTCGGCGGCGCCACGCGTGAGCGCCCACACCGAGCCGCCGATCAGCAGCAGGGCGATGAGCAGGACAGAAGCGATGATCGCCGTGCGGCGCCGACGGGACTTGGCAGCCTCGTTCTCGGTGTCATCGGTGGTGACCGCGGGCAGCGACGTCGAGGTCGCTGCCATCGCCGCGGCGGGAGCGTGGCTGGAAACTGCGGCCA
>CALBAF010000154.1 GCA_937926415.1 uncultured Actinomyces sp. | reverse complement strand
CCTCGCCACGGATGACGCCCACAGCCAAGCAGGCGCCGCAGTCGGCCATCACCGTCGGGTCCACGCCCGCGAGGACCCCGCGCGCCTCGGCACCCGCACAAAAGAGCCCCCATCTCCTCCTCACGTCGATCATCTGGATCATCCTTATCAGCGTCGGCTTCTCAATCATTGCGCCTGGTCACCGCACATCGTCGTGGAATCCTTGGTCGCAGCAGACCTCGTCGAGCGCGAGTACGCAGGCGGACACGGAGGTGCGCGAGTATGCGGAGGGGCTGCCGCCCCGCTGGCCCGGATACCGAGGCAGCGCCACGAACACGCATTCCATATCGCCGCAGTGGGCATCGGGCGTGGCGACCGCATGGACGCTTGAGTTGCCTGCGGAAATGACTCAGTTCGGACCGCATATGTTCGCCGAGGGGCAGATCCTCTACATCGCCGGCTACGACACTATCGAGGGCCAGCGTGGTTCCGCCGTCAGGACTCTGGCCTACGACCTGTCCGGGGAGGACCCGGCTCTCCTCTGGGACACGATCGGCCCCACGGAAAACTCCGCGATCATGACGTACACACCCGCGTTCGTGTCGAGCGAGACACAGCTCTTTTTCCTCGACGTGGTCATCGACAAGGCGACCGGCGAGCAGACACAGGCCCCGTGGGGCAAGGAGTTTCCCATCGCGCAGACCGACGGCATCGTGGTGACCTGCTCGACGACATCCTCGTGCAGCGGGTGGACACACACCTCCGGCGAATGGACGAATCTGTGGACGACACCCACAAATCCGCTGGCCAGCTACGGATTTGCGAACCATGGCCTCGGCTACACCCCCAAGGGTGCGGTTCTCGCCGGCAGCGGTACGCGCGCATCCGTCCTGGTCCCCACCAGCTATCAGGAATCCCCACAGATCATCAACATCCATACCGGCGAGGCAACGACCCTGCCCGAACCCGGCACGCCAGGCACTGGTCACTATGTCGAGGTGGGAAGCGACGGCTTCATTGTCGTTGACATCGGCAAGAAACAGGGAATGGCCTTCGACAGTGAGGGAACCCTCCAATCCACATTCACTACCGGAGGACAGGTGTCTCTTGCCGCGGTGAGCCGTGACGGCACCTACCCGAGCACCGCGGACCTGACGACCTTCATGACCTACCAGCGCGCGAATTGGTCGACGGGCACGGTAGACCTCGTGGGCGAGAACGACTGTTCCATCGAGATCACCCTCACCTCCGACGGATCGACGCACACGACCCCGGTGCCCGGAGCGCTGAGTCCGTTCATGAACAGCTCGTGCTTGTTCGAACCGGAGGAGGTCCGCGTCAGCGCGGATGCGTCGGTTCTCTACGCCGATACCTTCACCTACCAGGACAAGAGCAGATTCTTCATCGATACCGTCAACGGCCCCATCTACACCTCACCCGAACTCAACGCGCCGAAACAGATCATGTGGGTCTTCGACGACATGATCATCGGCATGACCGAGAGCGGCCTCAAGGCCTTCGTACCGGCGTCGTCCTGAGGCCACCATCCGGTTACCATGCCGACACTGCCGTGTGATACAAACGCCTCATGAGCAACGACGAGCCGCACATCGACTCCTCGAGCGAGGGGGACGAACTCCTCAGGTTCGCCCCTCCTACCGGCAACGACGAGGCCGGGGCGACTCGGGCGGGTTCCAACGCCTCGGCGCGGGTCGATCCGGCTGCACACTTTACTCCCGCGTTGGACACGCCCCACGCCTACTCCAGGACCGAACTGCTCAAGTACGCTCCTCCCGGCCGCCGGGGATCTCGCAAGCGCTCAACCACAACGATAAACACGCCCGCGCCCACACCCACGAGAGCGGTCACGGCCTCGGCCCGGGAGAAGCCAGCACAGGCGAAGCCAGCCCAGGCGAAGACCGACACCGCCACCGCCACGGCCACTACGACCGCCCCGGCCCCGGCACCCAGCCAACCCCAGAGCGAGGACAACAACAAAACAACCGCCGCGCGAATCAAGCTCGCGTTCTGGGTCATCTGTTCCCTCATCGCCCTCATCTCCCACCTGGTCCGCGTCGGCAGTAATACCAATACCCCGGCTCCCGTCAAGGTCCCGTACCTGGCAAGCACACAGGCACCGACAATACCGTCACCCGGTTACAGCGGCACCGCACAAAACACGCACGCCCTGTCACCCGCGTGGGCTGCAGGAGTGAGTACCGCTTGGACAATCCCCAAGCCCAGTGGTGTGGCCTCAGTGACGCACCCGATGTACGTGGAAGGCTCGACCCTGTATGTGGCCTTCGGTGTCGCCGTACACGCGAATAGTTCCACCTATACGGTTGGGGCCTACGACCTGTCCGGCCGCACGCCCCGAGCCCTGTGGGCGACGCCCATCCGAACGAACACCCCGGCGGCCCAATCCGACTATGCGCCCGCATTCGTCTCAGGCGACGACCAGATCTTTTTCCGAGACATCATCCTCGACAAGGCGACGGGGGACGAGGCCTCGGCCCCCTGGGGAACGGACTTTCCCCTCGCCTTTGCCGAGAACATCGTAGTGACGTGCTCGACCACGACAACGTGCAGCGGTTGGAAGCAGGAGGGCGACGAGTGGACGAACCTGTGGACGACGACCACGGCGACACAGAACACGCAAGGTGTGGATACGGATAATCGTGGCTTTGCTCCCGCGGGTACCGTCGTCTCCGGCAGCGGCGAGCACACCTCCGTCCTAGTCCCCACCGCCAGCAATGAACTCCCGCAGATCATCGACGTCCATTCCGGAGCCGTCACGACCCTGAGCAGTCCCGATGGGAACGCCACGGATCGACTGGTCGAGGTCGCCTCCGACGGCTTCATCGTCTTCGAGAAATCCACATCTCGCGCCTCAATCTTCGACAGCGAGGGCAACTTCCAGTCGACGTTTACAGCCGAGCACAATCTGGGCGTGCCCAGCATGGACGGAACTCATGCGACCACGTCGCAGATCGAGGCATTCATGACGCAGGGCAGAGCAGAGTGGGCATCGGGGACGGCGCGCGTGACCGGCACCGGCGAGTGCTCTCTCGAGGTGACCCTGACGGCCGACGACTCGACGCGCGAGGCCCCCATCCCCGATACCGCACGCCTGCGCATGAACGATGACTGCTCCTTCACCCCGGAGGACCTGCGCGTCAGCACCGACGGGTCGGCCCTGTATGTCAGGTCCTTCAGCCCCCGGGACACGACCAGCTACGTCATCGATACCGCCGACGGGTCATCGGACTCGTCAAAAAGCCTCACGGAGGCCACGCAGCTGACCTGGGTCTTCGACGACATGCTCATCGGCATGACCAAGAGCGGCATCAAGGCCTTCGTACCGGCGTCGTCCTGAGGTCAATATCCGGTTATCACATCGACACTGCCGTGTGATAGAAACTACTCATGACCAATGACGATCACACGGGCACGAGCACTCCCCCGCATGCCGCGGAGTGGGTGCCGCCCAGCGGAGCGCCCCCAATCCCCCAGCCCGACGGATCCAAACCTCGGGCGAGAAAACGCGGGATGACGGTCCTCCTCGTCGTGCTTCTGACCGCCGTTGTCATGACCGCAGTCTTCGGCATCAACTGGCTCACGTCGTCACCCTCGACACCGGACCCTCAGCGTTCATTCGCCTCCGAGCCCACCGTCGGTTACTCGGGGGACGCCGCGAGCACGGGATCGCTCTCCCCCGCCTGGGCATCGGGCGTCGAGACGGCGTGGAGACTCCCCCTTAACCCTGAGGATAAGAACGCTACCGTCTTCCTCTACGCTGAAGGAAGCACGCTCTACGTCACCTTCCAGTCCGTTCTGGGACCCTCGAGGACCTTTACCGCGCAGGCGTATGACCTGTCCGGCACCGAGCCGCGCCTGCTGTGGGATGAGAAGAAGCAGAAGTCCCCATTCATCGACACGTCCACATTCGTCGTTACCGACACGGACATCGTGTTCAATTCCGTCATCATTCACAAGGCAACCGGGCGACTGTCGCACACCCCTTGGAAAGACATGAAGCCGGTCGCACTTGCCGACGATGTTCTCGTAGCGTGTGACGAGGACGTGGCATGCGACGGCTGGGAACGAGGGGCCTCCGACTGGACGCAGAAGTGGACATCCAGGACGGCTCCACACAACTTCACGAATCTGAACCAGGACCAGATCACCTATCCCGTCAGCAGAGTCATCACGAACGGCGAAACGACGAGAGTTCTCCTGCCGATCAACACCGACCAGCATCCGGCTCAGCTCATTGACCCACTTACCGGAGTCGTCACAAACCTTGAGGACCCCGCCTCCTACAACCCTGAGGAGCCACGCGATCTACTCATCGCACGAGACGGCGTCGTCGTCTACGACGACTACACAGCCCTCACCTTCGATGCGGGCGGGTTCCTCGTGGGATTACAGCCTGCCTCAACGGGAGGGCGCATGACGACGAACGACGGGACTGCGCCCTCCGTCGCCGATATTCAGGAGTTTTTCTCTGGCTCAGCTCCGACATGGGCGACGGCAACGGCGAAAGAGGTGAACCGGGCAAAGGGAGAGCAATGCCCCATCCTCACGGTCACACCGACGGACGGTAGCCCCAGCCGCTCGGTATGCCCCAACGACAACAACCTCAACCATACGTACGTGGCGTACTCACCCTCAGACATCCGCGTCAGCCCCGGAGCCGACGTGGTGTTCGCCCAGTTCAACACGCTACAGCGGGACAACGAGGAGGTCTTCGTCGATACGAGGAACGGAAGCTCATACGTCTCCGAGGAACTCAACGCAGCCAAGGACCTCACCTGGGTGTTTGACGACCTCGTCGTCGGCATCGTCGACAACAGCATCGTGGCGTTCACGCCGCGCTCGTCGTGATGGCAGCACTCCTGAGCGGAAGGAAGGAAACGTGAGCAGCAACTATCCGATGGGTGCAAGCCCCGACGCTTCCCTCGCACCTCGCAAGCGGAAGGGCCTCCTGTGGCTGCGGATTTTTCTCCTCACCTGGGTCGCCTTCATACTGGCTTTCATCCTGAACATGTGCGATCGGGGCGACAATCACCCCACGCCACAACCCTCTGTGGCCTGGGGGAATGCAGACCCCACGGGATACCGCGGTTCAGCGCAGAACACACGTACCCTCTCCCCGGAGTGGGCCTCAGGCATCACCGTTGCCTGGACGCAGCCCTTCGATGCTGCGGCCGCCGCCGTACCACCGCGGCTGTTCGCGGAGGGTTCCACGCTCTATGTCGTGTCCTACGGACCGAACTCGAATCCCGTCACGACGATATCGGCCTACGACGTCTCGGGCAGCGAACCGAGCGCCCTGTGGACGACAACCGGACCGAGGCCCTCCCACCTACGCACCTACGCGTACCCTGAGTTTCTCTCAACCGACACGCACCTCGTGATTGGCCCACTCCTCGTCGATAAGGTGACCGGCGAACAGGCCCTGGCTCCCTGGGGCGACGAGCTGCCCATGGGAGTCGCCCAGGGTGTCCTGGTCACGTGCGACACCGTCGCGACCTGCAGTGGTTGGACAGACGAGGAGGGCACATGGACCCAGCAGTGGAGCGCGACGACCTCGCCTCAGAGCCACAACGGATTGACGTCTTTGTCTCCCACCACCACCCCATCGGACGCAGTGATTGGCAGCGGCGAGAGTGCATCGGTGCTGGTACCAGTCGACGATGACCACTATGTGCCCCAGCTCGTCGACCCGAGTAGTGGTCAGGTGCGCACTCTCGGGACGCAGACGACTCGGGACGAGGATGGAACGCCCCGCGTCACAGTCGCGCGCGATGGCGTGGCCGTTGGAGGCAGTGACGACACGATCAACGCCTACGATTCGAGCGGCGCTGTCGTCGACACGTACACGCGAGCACCCCACAACGACCTATTCACCAGCGATGGACCACTACCAACGCTCGAGCAGCTCAAGTCCTTCTACACGGATGGGACGGCGCCGTGGGAGACCGGCCTTATCGCGGTCTCGCAAGGAGGCGCTCATTCACTTCCGCACCTTCATCTATCGTCAACTGAGAGTGACGAGACCCTCGAGTTGTTCCCCGACTGGGCATTCATGGAGGAGTACAACAAGCCCGGTTTTCTCCCTTCCGTCACGACGCACGCCAGCGCTAACGGGACTGCCCTGTACGTACGAGGCCCGGGTCCAGCCGACACACCCACCTTCATTTTCGCCATGGCGGACAACGTGACAAGAAGGTCGAAGCAACTCGACCAAACGATCAACCAGACATGGGTCTTCGACGATCTCCTCGTGGGCGTCACGAAGGACAGCCTCGTCGCGTTCACTCCCAACCGCGACTAAGAGGACAGGAAGAAGAACGTCCCCGACGCCCGAGACTCACTCGGTTGCGTCGGGGACGTATCGTTTGGGGGCGCGGGTGCCTCGTCGAGGAGCTCAGTCCTCCATGTGGTGGAGCGTCGCGCGGTCCGCCTTCACGGGGATCGTGAGGGCCAGGCCGACGCCGAGGATCAGCATGATGCCGAGGATGCCCCAGTAGGTGTAGTCCTCGCCGGCGGGCGTCATGCGCTTGCCGAGCATGAGGAAGAGGCTGTACATGGCGGGCGCCATGAAGGACACGGCGCGGCCAGTCGTCGCGTAGAGGCCGAAGACCTCGCCCTCGCGGCCAGCGGGGATGATGCGCGACAGGAAGGAGCGGGACGCGGACTGGGTGGGGCCGACGAAGACGCACAGGGTCAGGCCGAGGGTCCAGAAGACGATGGGGCCTCGGGCGTGCAGGAAGAAGACGCCGAAGCCGGCGACGACCATCGCGCACAGGGACAGGATGATAACCTTCTTCGGGCCGATCTTGTCGTCGACCCAGCCGAAGGCCACGGTCGCGAGGCCAGCGACGATGTTCGCGGCGATCGCAAAGATCATGACCTCGCCGGCGGTGAAGCCGAAGGCGGTCTTGGCCAGCACCGCGCCGAAGGTGAAGACGCCGGCGAGGCCGTCGCGGAAGACGGCGGAGGCGATAAGGAAGAAAAGGGTGTGCGGGGCCTCGTTCTTGAGGGTGCGCACGGTGCGCCACAGGAGCTTGTAGGAGTCGATGATCGACTCACCTTCGTCGCCGGTATGGACCTTCTTCGGCAGCGGAGGGTTGACGATGACGGGGATCGCGAAGCCGCCGAACCACAGGGCTGCGATCACCATGGAAATACGGATCGGCAGGTACTCGTCCGTGGGCACGTTCAGCAGGTTCCTGCCGATGAGGCCGACGTAGAGGATGAGCAGCAGGACGATACCGCCGATGTAGCCGGCCGCCCAGCCGAAGCCGGAGATCTTGCCGCGGTCTTCCTTCTCACCTAGGTGGTTGAGCATCGCGTTGTAGTTGACGGAGGCAAACTCGAAGAAGACGTTACCCAGTCCGAGCAGTGCAATACCCAGCATGAGGGAGCCGCGGGGCCCAAGGACCGACTCGGGGTGGACGAAGTACATGGCGAGCATGCAGGCGACGACCAGCCCGGTGAACCATCCGAGCCAGACTCCGCCCCGGCCTCGTCGATCGGCGCGCTGGCCGGTGATGGGGGCGAGCAGGGCGATGAACAGGCCCGCGATCGTCATGCCATTGCTGAGCCACGTCGAGGCCGTGCCCGCGTCGGTGAAGACGCCGTCGCTGGTCAGGTAGGTCGTGAACACGAAGGTGGTAGCGACCGCATTGAAGGCGGCACTGCCCCAGTCCCAGGCCGCCCAGTCGACGACTTTGCGCGTGATGACGCGATGTGGGGTAGCGGGCGTTGTGCTCATGGGATCGGGCTCCTTCGATGGGGAGTGCTCGGAGGCGCGTGTGCGTCCAGGGTGAACCTACCACGTTTCGTAGCTCACGTTCTCTTCGGGCCGCCCCAGGAACGAGGCCGGGGAACCACCAGCGCGTCCTGACCGCATGTCATATGCTGGGATGTCACCTAGGAAGGAGGCCGACGATGGCAGAAAGTTCATTGAGTAGCGTGTCCGAGGCAGACGAACAACTCAATACAGCTGGCCGGCTATTTTCACTAATCCTAGTGCTAGTTGCATGCACCGTCTTGAGCTTTTTTCTGTGCTTTATTGCGCCAGCGGGTATTGCTGTTTTTTTCGCTGTCTACATGTCGCTTGCCACACTTGGCGTTGTCTACATCGGAGTAGAACGCTTTGTACGTCACCACCGGGGAACTACGCTCCATGTCGAGCATGGCGCAGTGACGTTGTATCCGAACACAACGGCGATTCGCTTTTCTTCTACAGTCCTCATCGTAATGATGGCATGGGGACCTGCTTCCGTCGCGTTCTATCTCGTTCGGCCAGAGAGCGTTGCCAGCATTATTATCGGCTTTTGCTTCTCCTACCTTGCCTACACGCTCTTCGTAACAAACAAATATCGCCCCTCGCGCATCCATCGGTCACCACTGATCACGCTCACCCCCGACTATCTTGCGATTCAGCCCCTCCTGCATGACAACCCGACACGCATCCGTTGGGATCGCAACCCCCAGATTGAGGGTTTCGAGCTTTTCGTCGCCGCCAGTGAGCCACACCAGTTGATGCACGTATCCACCCGGGACTCCGAGGATGCGTTCGTTTTAGAGATGAGGGGGATGCCCATCTGCTACTGGCAACTCGCGCGACTCATCAACCACTTTGTCGCCCATCCCGAGGATCGAGCAAAGCTCGGAACACCGCAGGGAACGCAGCTCATCACCGACATCCTGACGGCAGGCTAGGCCCATGCTCCCCCTCACGCTCATCCGCCGACCTCTCACCCCAGCACAAGCCGACGCCATCATGCGCCGAGCATGGATCGTCCCCGCGTGCTTCTATGCCGTCGGAGTCGCGGCAGCACTTGTCCTCGTCGCCCTCATCGCGCTCGGCTTCCCCGCCCTCGGCCTGCGTCACGGGCTCGCTATCGTCTGCATTCTCCTCGTCGCCTTCATTCCAGCCGCCGTTGCCTACGCGCGCGCACCCAGCCGCCCGCCAAGGATCACTGCCACTACGTCGCGCCAGGAGGAACGCACGGTCACCGAGCTGCTGCTCACCGGGGACACCGCCTTCTCTCAGAGTCGTCTCGCCGGCTTTACATGGGGAGTGAGCGGCGTTTTGATTTCCCTCATTCCTCTCTCTTTCTCCTCGAGCACCAAGAATGGTTTCCTTATATCACTCTGGGCGTGCATCCTTATCATTTCCCTTCTCGTGAAGCACACGTATCTGTACTTTCCACAACCGCGCGACGTCAAAGCACAGGAGCTCCTTCTCGTCCCCTCGGGTTTCGCCTTCGCCGAGAAAGACATTTTTCCTCGGCTCAAAACGGCGGCCTGGTCTGATGTGACCGGCGTGGGCGAGACCATCAAGGGCATGACCGCCATCCGCTGGACCTCGGATGGGGAGGACGGTGTCATGTGGCTGTGCCTCAAGGATCCGGGGCTCTCCTACGTCGCCTTCGAGCGACTTATTGACTATTTCGCCTCCAACCCCCGGCGGCGACGCGTTCTCGGCACCGAGACCGGCGTCGACGTGGTGCGCGCGCTCCTGCGAGGGCAGGACCCGGACGCCTGAGACGCGGGCCCGTCGCTGGAAGAATCCCCGCAACGAGGCCGGGGAACCGCCAGCGCGTCCTGACCGCATGCCATATGCTGGGATGTCACCCAGGAAGGAGAAGACGATGGAGCAAAGCCCGATGTTGAGCGTTCCCGTTGCCGGCGGGCGCCAAATGGAGCCCCTCAACTGGTATTTCATCGCAGCCGCTTGTCCCGTCGCGGTGATCGTCTTGTATTTCTTAGGTGGGATTCTGCCGCCCAGCTTGCTCGTCTTGTTGTTTTTCTATTGTCTGTTGCTGTGCCCAGCATCCCTCGTGATCGGCATCGTGGAGTCCGTTCGCCGTCGCAGGGGGCCGAACGTGCACGCGGAGCCACGAGGAATGGCACTCTATCCATCCCTTATTCAGGTTCGTGTGCGTCGTTACTCCTACACTTTCGGAATCGCAGCCGGACCGATCTCCCTCATCGCCGAGCTAGCACTTCAGGTCCCGATCGTGCACGCGATCATTCATATTCTCTGCGGATTTCTCCTGTCGGCAATATCTTTCATGCTGTGCGTCAGCAATCCGTGGCGTCCCTCTTGTATTCACCACGGCCCATTCATCCTGTTCTCGCCCGATCATATGGAGATTCACCCGCTCACGGACAGCTCTCCGACGCCCATCCCGTGGGACATGCACCCCCACATTGAAGGTTTCACCATGGAGGATTATGCCTTCTTCCCGTGCATGCATATGCATGTCTCCGTGGACGGTCTCGAGGACAGCCTGGTCTTTGACATGACGGGCGCCCCCATGCGCTTCGTTCTGCTGCGGCGCCTCATCGACTACTTCGTCGACAAGCCGGAGGAACGCGCGAAGCTCGGTCGGCCGGAGGGCGCGCAGCTCGTGCGTTCGCTCCTGACGGCTCCCTGACGCAATTCCACACCACCGCCCCGAGCCGGGCAGTGCGCTTAGGCGCTCGTTTCCTCGGCGACGAGGATCTGCGCGAGCGCCAGGTCGAGGGGGCGCGTGACCTTCATGGAGCGCTCGGCACCCGCGACGGTCTGGACGGAACCCCCGATCGCC
>CALBAF010000153.1 GCA_937926415.1 uncultured Actinomyces sp. | reverse complement strand
CGGGTAGACGGGGATGCAGTGTCCGCCGACCGCGATGCCGGGCCGGTGAATGTGGGAGTAGGGCTGGGAGTTGCAGGCCTCGATGACGCGCGCGACATCGATGCCGGCAGTGTCCGCGTAGCGCGCGAACTGGTTAGCCAGGCCGATGTTGACGTCCCGGTAGGTAGTCTCGGCAAGCTTCGCCATTTCGGCGGCTTCGGCGCCGCCCATGGGCCACACGCCGTTGGGGCGCGGCAGGTCGTCGCGCTGATCGAAGGAGAGGACAGCTTCATAAAAGCGAACGCCGCGAGCCTCGCCGGACTCGCTCAGGCCACCCACCAGCTTCGGGTAGCGTGCCAGGTCCGCAAAGACGCGGCCCGTGAGGACGCGCTCGGGCGAGAACACGACGTCGAAGTCGCGCCCCTCGACCAGGCCGGAGACCTCCTCGATGAGGGGCTTGTAGCGCCCGCGCGTCGTACCCACGGGCAGGGTCGTCTCGTAGGAGACGAGCGTTCCGGGGCTCAGGTGCGCGGACATGGAGCGGGTGGCGGCGTCCATGACGCGGAAGTCGGGGCGGCTCTCGTCATCGACGACGAGGGGGACGACCATGACGACCGCATCGGCACCGGGGATCGCCTCGGCGTACTCGGTCGTGGCGCGCAGGGTGCCAGATGAGGCGAGCGGGGGCAGGTACTCGGCGAGGTGGGCCTCACCCGGGAAGGGCTCCACGCCCTCGTTGATGAGGGCGACCACCCGGGGGTTCACGTCCACGCCGACGACGCTGTGCCCGCCGCGCGCGTAATGCACCGCCAGCGGCAGACCGATCTTGCCCATGCCGACGACCGCGATGCGCATGGAGTCCCCTTTCCGTCCCCGGCCTCGTTGTTCCCCTCCAGTGTAGTGCCCCGCCCCACCTACAATGGGGGCGTGGATCGCGCGCTGAATCTCCTGCTCTACCCGTCGAACCTGGCCTCGCCCGGGCGACTGGTGAAGATCGCGCGTTCACTGTCCCCGCTCTTCACCCAGACGCACGTCGTCGGCATCGATCAGGGCGAGCTCCCCGCGGACGAGGCCGTGGCCCCCTCCGTGCGCCTCACGCGGATTCGGGGCGCATCCCTGGGCGCGCCCCTGGGTGGTCCCAGGGTCGTCGTGGCGTGGGGCGCTCGGGTGTATCGGCGGTTCGCGAGGCAGCGCGTGTCGGCTGTGTCCGCGCAGAACCTGTTCCTGCTGCCCCTCGCGCACGCGTTGGCGCGGCGCACGGGCGCGGTTTTTGCGTACAACGCGCACGAGCTTGAGACGGAGACCGTGGGGTCGGCGGGGATGCGCCAGCGCCTTCAGCGCGTCATTGAGCGCCGCTATATCCACCGGGCGGACGTGGTGTCCGTGGTCAACGAGTCGATCGCGCAGTGGTACCGCGACACCTACCCGGGCGTGGATCCCGTCGTCGTGACGAATGCGCCGACGGGTGCGGAGGGCGTCATCGACCTGCGTACGCAGCTGGGGATCCCGGAGGGCGCTCTCCTGTACCTGCATTCGGGTTACCTGGCGCCGGGGCGCAATATTCCCTTGATTCTGCGCGCTTTTGAGCGGGTGACAAGCGCGCACGTGGTTTTCGTCGGAGCGGGCGCACTTCTTCCCGAGGTCGAGCGGGCCGCAGCTGCCCACCCGAACATTCACTGCCTGCCACCCGTGGAGCCGGATCAGGTGCTGGCTATGACGCGCGGCGCTGACGTCGCGCTGTGCCTCATCGAGTCGGGGTGCCTGTCGCACCGCATGTCCACGCCCAACAAGATGATGGAGGCCTTCGCGGCCGGGGTGCCCGCGCTGTGTTCTCCCCTATCCGAGGCCCGCCGATACCTGGGCGGTCAGACCCACACGTGGGTGCTGGAGGACCCGGAGCGCGACCTCGTTCCTGCTCTGGAGTCCATCACGCGCGAGGACATCGAGGCTTTCACGGCTCCCACGATTCCCACCTGGGAAGAGGGAGCCGCGCGCCTGCGCGAGGCCTACGAGCGGGCCCTCGCCGCGCACACTCGCCGCTAAAGCGCCCGTTTCACAGAGGGTCTCACGCAGCCTGAGGACGTTCCCCATCACCTCGGTCGTAGGCGCGCGCCGTCACGACAGCCATCACCAACATCCCGACGAGCAGCGCAGCCATGAGGGCACCGAGCACAGCGACCGTCGTCTCGACGCCGTAGGGGCTGAACGAGAGCCACGCAAGGGGGGCCGCGCAGTACACGCACGCGAAGGCCAGCATGCGCCGCTGGTGATAGGTCGCTACGAACACGTTGGAGAGCGGCGAGGTCGCGACCGTCAGGGCCAGCCAGGGGGCCAGGGATCGAGCGAAGTACCCGGCCGCCTCCCAGCGCGCCCCGAACACGAGGGGGAAAAGCGCGGGGCTCACCCACGCGAGCAGCGCGAACACGGGGATCGAGCACGCCAGCGCAATGCCGCCGACCCGCACAACCACACGAGTCATCTCACCGGGCGGGGTGTCCGACAGGCGCGGCAGGTACACCTGCGACAACGCCCCGGCGAT
>CALBAF010000152.1 GCA_937926415.1 uncultured Actinomyces sp. | reverse complement strand
ATGCGAGAGCCGCGGGCCCTGTCAGGGCGAGCGCGCAGGCGCCGGCGAACGCGAGGAATGCCGTTGATGTCTTCGTTGTCATGTGCGTACTCCAATGTGTCGACGGGCGACCGTGTTGGCAGGCGGAGGGAACTCCGTCGTGCCGGCCACCACTGTCAAAATACCGCAAAGAACGCATGTGACAAACTTTGTTTCACATTGGGAAACGATTGGACAATATTTTACTGTCAGAATCATTCCGGGTCCGAGAACGCTTACATAGCAACATTCCCGGACCCGGAGAAGAGCACCGTCAGGCGCGGATCAGCTCAGCTCAGCCAATCCATGCCCCACTTGTGTCAAAGACGTAAGTGCGTCCGTTGATCACGTGCGTGCCGGTGAACATTGCTCCATCGGGTCCCAGGTAGTACCAGGCACCGTCGAGGTTCAGCCATCCGGTGTGCATCGCGCCCGAATCCTTCAGGTAGTACCAGGAGCCACCGTCGCGCACCCATCCGGTCGCCATCGCGCCGGATGCGGTGAGATAGTACCAGGAACCACCGTCGGCGACCCATCCGGTCTTCATGACCTTCGTGACCGGATCCAGGTAGTACCAGTAAAGACCGCCAAACTCCTCGTCAAGCACCCAGCCGCCAACCAGGGCGCCCTCGGAATTTGCGTACACCCACGCACCGTCATCGCGCTTGAGCCAGCCGGTCATCATGTACCCATCGGAGTCGAAACGGTAGTCCCTGCCACCGATCGTGAACCAGCCGTTCTTGAGGTACTCCTTCCCATTCGCGCACTGATACCACCAGCCAAGCGAGTCCTTCGCCCAGTGGCCGCCGTCAGCCGTGATGCACACGCCCGGGTTATCCGACGGCAGGTCGAGGGTCGCGGGTGCGGAGTGGTTCAGTCCGTAATCCCATGCGAGGACGTAGGGGTGGGCGATGACCTCGCCGGAGCCACCCTGATCGGTCCACCCCTGTGAGATGGCCGACATGGGAACCTCGACGTGGTACGTGTAGGTCCCGTCAGCCCCGACCGTTCCTTCGCTGTCCGTGAAGATGTGGCGGTAGAACCACAGGCCGTCGGCGGGATCGTGCAGGTCGATCGCAGCCAGGGGTGAGGCGTCGGTGACATCAAAGGACACGACCGTGTCGGCACCCTCGCCCTTGTACTCCAGGTTGGAGACAACGGGCGCGACCGTGTCGATGCGGAACTCGTAGGAGATCGACTGCTCGGCCTGCGAGGGACCGTCGTTGTGCGCGGACAGCATCAGCTTGTACACGCCATCGGGCAGATTCCTATACTCGGGTGCGCGCAGATCCAGGACAAGCGGCTCTCGTCCTCGCTCGACCCACATCATCCTTCCAGACGAATCCTCCGCGGACTTCCAGTTCTGGTAGCCCGTGAAGGACACGATCGTCTCTCCTGCGGCGTTCGTATACGCGGCGTTGAGCGTGTGGACGCTACGCAGCGTGCCCGTGCGCGGTTCGAGGACCGTGGGGGCACCCGAGGCATCCGAGCGAGAGATGACGTTCTTGCTCGCGTTGGGCAGGCCGATACGATCAGCGTCCTTGACCAGTGGGTTGTATCCCAGCTGCTGACCCGTGTTGCGGTTGTAAACCCAGGAGGCGAGCGTGTGGGCGCCACCCGAAGAGGCAAGGGCGTCGAAGATGGGGGCCTTGCCCCAGTTGCCGTAGAAGCCCAGGTAGGGCACAGTCAGGTCGGGCTGGGACGCAGTCTTCGAGGCGAAGCGCACGAAGCCGTCGAGGAACGTGCCGTTCGGCGTGTTCTGCGCGACGGAGGCATCGAAGTCGGCGCCGGGCTTGACGTCCACGCCCACCGTGGCCTCACCGTTCGCGGGAACGGTGACGGTCGCACCCTCACCGGTGCCGCTCACGGCAGCGCCGGAGTAGGCGATGTCCACGCCCTTGCCTCGCCAATCGACGGAGCTACCGGTGAAGAACCCGCCGTCAACGATCTCGGAGAGGGCCTGCGAGCTCAGCTCGTAGGTGGCCTCGGCGCCGGACAGGTTGTGGAGTGTGACATCGAAGTGCCAGCCCTTCGTACCATCCCCCAGGTCCGCCTTGGGACGGGAGCGCTCCGGGGCGCCGACCACGGTCGGGTACACGGACGAGGTCGTGGCCGCCAGGACATTCGTCAGGCCCGATCCCTGCTTACGCGGTGAGTACGGGGCGCCAGTGTCCTGGAGCGGGTCGACGACGGGGGTCGCCGTGCCCATGATGAGGTTCTGGACGACATCGATCTTCTCGCGGGCGCTCATGGACGCGAACAGAGGATCGCTCTCGACGCGCTGCAGGACGACGGCGCTCACACCCGCCATCTGCGGGGTCGCCATCGAGGTGCCGGACATGAACTCGTAGATGCCGCCGGGCACGGCCGAGTAGATGTTGCCACCAGGGGCGCTAACCTCGGGCTTGAGGCGCAGGTCCGGGGTGACGCCCCACGAAGAGAAGCTCGACATGGAGTACTTCTTGCTCGGGGCCACGACCTTGCCGGGGGCGACACTCAGGTGGTGGTCGGCGGCGGCCAGCATGGCCTCACCGTCAGCCTGCGAGATGAACGCGGCGGGCACGCCGTCCGTCGCCAGGCTCATGACCACGAGCGAGTCACCGGGCACGTTGTTGTAGACGATGAAGCCGGCGGGCTTGGAGCCGGCGATGTTGTTGAACTTGTCCTGGAAGGTGAGAGTACCGCGCTTGACCAGCACGATCTTGCCCGCGAGGCCCTCGGGATACTTAGCCTTCAGGGCCGCTCCATCCTCAGGTGAACCGATGCCCCCGTCGACGTACTCGAAGGGACCGCCGGTCAGCTCGGACAGGTCGGGCATCTTCTGGCCGTCAGCGCCGCCGGCGCGCTGGTAGGCGATGTCGCGGTCGCCGACGGTGAAGGCGCTGTGCGACAGCGAGTTGTCGACCGAGGCCACGGACACGACGGAGGAGTAGGACGCCGGTTCGCACAGGACGGAGGAGTCGGGGTCGGAGGCGAAGGGCAGGTTCTTGCCGGAGAGGTTGCCGTATCCGGCCGTGTACTCGTTGCCGGCAGCCGCATTCACGGTGACGCCGGCGTCCTGGAGGCTCTTGAACACGGTCGCATACATGGAGTCGGCCTCATTATCCATGCCGCCGGTCTGTCCGAGGGACAGGTTCACGACGTCGGGGCGCAGGACGACCATGTCGTCAAGGGCAGCGAGCAGCGCCGAGTCCGGGATGCCGCCGCTGGTACTGCTGGCGACCTTGGCGACGATGATCTGCGCGTCGGGGGCGATGCCCACGATTTCGCCCGCGTTGCCCGCGGTGATGCCGGCGACGTGCGTGCCGTGCTCTCCGGCTTTGCCGGTCGGCGAGGCGTCCGGGTCGTTATCCGCGTAGTCGTAGGCGAAGGGGAACTTTTCCGACACGTAGCTGCCGGTCTTGCCGTCGCCAAGATGTGGGGTCAGGCCCCCAACCTTGTCCTCGGAAAGCCCCGGGGTCCCGTGCAGGGCACCCGCGAACGCGGGGTGGGTCATGTCCACGCCCGTGTCGATGATGGCGACGACCTTGCCGTCACCCTTCTGGGTGATCTGGTCGGCGTGCATCATCAGCTGGGCGCTGAGGTTGTCTGGGTTCTGGGTGGAGATGCGCGAGGAGTTCGTCGCGCCCTCTCCGGCGACCTGGTCATCGACACCATCGACGTGGGTCTCACGATCGAGGAAGGCGGCCTTGACGCCGCTCACCGCGCGGATCGCGTCGAGGGAGCCGGCGGGGGCGCTGAGCGCGAAGCCCTGCATGGCCTTGTCGTACTGGCGCTCCACCTGGGCGGAAGAGCCGGGGAATGCCGCGGCCACGGCCTCGTTGATCGACGCGAGAGAGGCC
>CALBAF010000151.1 GCA_937926415.1 uncultured Actinomyces sp. | reverse complement strand
GGTCGACAGGAGCGAGGCGTGGCAGTCGATGGCCGAGGCGCTCAGCCACTCCTTGAGGATCGACAGGTCGGTGTTGGCCCACAGGGCGGCGGCAGCGGACAGGAAGTCGGGCTGGTCGACGTTCACGACGAGGCCGGCGACGGGCATGCGCGCGCCCTGTGCCCACGCGTCCCAGTCGAAGCCGGGGGCCAGTGCGGCGATCTCTTCCCAGGGGGTGGGGTTGTCGGAGAGTAGCGGGTCTCGGTTGCTCACGGAGTCGCGGTGGTGCGAGGCCAGCGCGGTTTCCAGCTCCATGATGCGCGTCGCCGCGCCCTCGGGGTCTGCCACGCCAGCGAGGTCGAGGAGGCGGGCGGTGTGAGCGACGTAGGCCTCGCGGATCGGCGCGTAGTCATCCTCGCGGTAGTAGGCCTCGTCGGGCAGGCCGATGCCGGACTGGACGAGGGAGATCATGTAGCGGGAGGAGTCGTGCGGGTCGGTGCCCACGTACGCGCCGACGAGGCCTCCGATGCCCTCGCGCATGAGGCGCCCCATTTCGCGGGCGAGCTTAGAGTGCGTCGTGCAGGCGCTGATCGCGTCAAGGTCGGGGCGCAGGGGCGTGGCGCCGGCCTCTTCGATGGTGTCCTCGTCGAGGAACTGGGTCCACAGGGTGGCGATGCGTTGCGCATCCGGATCGTCCAGCGTGCCATCGGCGGCGTCCTGGGCGATGGCGCGCGCGTACTTCTCGGATGCGTCGCGCAGGGTGTGGAAGGCTCCGTCCATGGGGCGGTCCGCGGGGATCGTGTGGGTCGCCAGCCACGTGCCGTTGACGTGGCGATAAAAGTCGTCCTGTGGGCGCACCGTCGAATCGATGTTTGCGGTGTCGAGGACTCGGGCGAGCAGTGTGTTCGTCATGCCTTAACTCTAGGGGGAGAGAAGGGGGTCGCGTGGGATGAGCGTCCGCGGGAGGGACGGCGCTCGTATTTACGTGATGGTCATGGGATGTAATTCGTCTATTTCTCCCGGAATTGTGCGGAGGAGTACGGATGTCAGTTTGATGCATCCTCGTTGTGCACATATGTGCATAGCAGTGTGTACATTCGTGCAAAAGGGGTGCGGCGGGGCATCATGGAGAGAGCAATGAGGCGCTTCCTCATCAAGAGGTGAAGGGATTTTTAACGGTGAAGACACTTCGCACTGACGTGTGCGTCATCGGTGGCGGATCCACCGGTGCCGGCGTCGTCCGCGACGTCGCCATGCGCGGCTTCTCAGCCGTCCTCGTCGACCGGGCGGATATCGCTCAGGGAACCTCCGGTCGCTTCCACGGTCTGCTCCACTCGGGCGGCCGCTACATTGCGTCTGATCCTGAGTCGGCCACCGAGTGTGCCGAAGAAAACGAGATCGTCCAGCGCATCAACGCCAACGCCGTCGAGGCAACCGGAGGCCTCTTTGTCGTGACCGCCCAGGATGATGAAGAGTACGCGGACCAGTTCCTGGCCCGCGCAGCGGCTGCAAAGGTGCCCGCCGCCGAAATCTCCATCGCCGAGGCGTTGCGCCGCGAACCCCGCCTGGACCCGCGCATCAAGCGCGCCTTCGAAGTTCAGGACGGTACGGTCGACGGCTGGCAGATGACCTGGGGAGCGATCCGTTCCGCGCAGGCGTACGGGGCGCAGGTCCTGACCTACCACCGCGTCACCTCCATCGAACGCGAGGGTGAGCGCATCAGCGCCGTCATCGTCCACGATGAGCGCGGAGGGGAAGATGTGCGCATCGAATGCGGCTTCGTCCTCAACTGCGGCGGCCCCTGGGCCGGACAGATTGCCGCTATGGCCGACTGCCACGGTGTTGACGTCGTCCCGGGCGCCGGCATCATGATCGCGATGAACCACCGACTGAGCCATTCGGTCATTAACCGCTGCGTGTGGCCTGCCGACGGCGACATCCTCGTGCCCGACCACACCGTGTGCATCATTGGCACGACCGACCTCAAGGCCGACGACCCGGATCGCCTGTCTATCCCTGCCGACCAGGTCCAGCAGATGCTCGACTCCGGCGAGGCCATGATCCCCGGCTTCCGCAAGTCTCGCGCCGTGCACGCCTGGGCCGGCGCGCGCCCGCTCATCAAGGACTCGCGCGTGTCTGCGACCGACACCCGCCACATGGCGCGCGGTATGAGCATCATCGACCACAACACGCGCGACGGTGTCTACGGCATGCTCACCATCGCGGGCGGCAAGCTCACCACCTACCGCCTCATGGCCGAGCGCATCGTCGACATCATGTGCGAGGAGATGGGCGAGCAACGCGCCTGCAAGACCGCCGACGAGGCCGTTCCTCCCGCCAAGGAAGAGCGCCTCTACACGATCGGCCACCGCCTTGACAATGTTGAATCGCGCAACGAATCCCCCTCCCACGAGCAGATCATCTGCGAGTGCGAGATGGCCACACGCGCGATGCTCGAAAACGTCATGGACACCCTGCCCAAGGGACAGCTCGACGACGTGCGTCGCCAAATGCGTCTGGGCATGGGGCCCTGCCAGGGCGGCTTCTGCTCCCAGCGCGCTGCGGGCATCGCCCACGAGCGCGGCGACATCGACTCGATGCGCGCCAACTCCCTCCTGCGCCTCTTCCTGAAGAACCGCTGGATCGGATTGTGGCCCATCATGTTCGGCAAGCAAGCCAGGCAGGCCGCACTGGACGCCTGGATTCACGAGGGCACGCTCGACGTTGAGCACCTGCCCGCACCCAGCGAGGAGGTTGTTCGATGAGGGACGTCGTCGTTATCGGCGCTGGCCTGGCAGGCCTGGCCGCAGCAATCAAGGCAGCCGACGCGGGACTGAGCGTCACCCTCGTCACGAAGGGCGTAGGCGGCATCCAGCTTGGAACGGGCACGGTCGACATCCTTGGCTACCGCCCCGAACCGGTCGAGGCGCCCCTGGAGGCACTGGAAGGCCACGTGGCCTCCCGTCCCACCCACCCCTACAGCCACGTCACCCCCGACTTTGTCGGCGCATCCGTCGCGTGGCTGCGTGACCTCGTCGGCGCGGACGCCCTCATCGGCGATGAGACCCGCAACGTGCGCATCCCCACCGGCGTTGGTGCGCTGCGCCCCACCTGCCTGATCCCGCCCTCCATGGAGGCCGGCATCCCCCAGGCGGGCGCCCGCTACGCCATCGTGGGACTGGCCCGTTTCAAGGACTTCTACCCCGGCCTCGTCGCCGAGAACCTGACGCGCCACAGCGGCCCCGACGGCGCCTCGATCAAGGCGCGCGCCCTGTCCGTCGACTACGTCGTGCGCGAGGGTGAGATCGACTCGACCGGCACCAACCACGCGCGCAGCCTCGACCACGAGGAGAACCGCGCGCGCCTGGCAGGCCAGATCCGCCCCCTCCTCGAGGATGGCGAGATCGTCGGCCTGCCCGCCGTCCTCGGCCTCGACGATCCGAACGCGTGGCGCGACCTGGCAGACAAGCTCGGCCACCCCGTCTTCGAGATCCCGATCCAACCCCCGTCTGTGCCCGGCATGCGCCTGAACGCCCTGCTGACACGCATCGCCTCCTCCAAGTGCCGCGTCGTCCTCGGATCCCCGATCAAGGCCGTGCACACGGCTGGCGGACGAGTGAGCGCCGTCGAATACGCCAGCGCGGGACGCTCCACGGTCGTGGAAACCCGATCCCTGATCCTCGCCGCCGGCGGCTTTGAATCCGGCGCCCTGGACATGGACTCCTACGGCACCGTGCGCGAAACCATCTGCGGGCTGCCCGTCATGGGCGCCTCCGGACAGCTCCTGCACGCCGACTTCTGGGGTGAAGACCAGCCCCTCTTCCTGTCCGGCCTCGCCGTCGACGACAACATGCGCGTCCTGGACGAGGAAGGCACGCCCGTGTGCCCGAACCTGTACGCGGCCGGAGGCAACCTGGCCGGCGCCACTCGCTGGCGCGAAAAGAGCGGCGAAGGAATCGCGCTGGCCAGCGCGCTCGCGGCCGTCGACTCGATCGTGGAGGAACTGAAATGACCCTCGAAATGTCAACGCTGATGGGACCGGGCGTGGAGGAAGAGGACGTCTTCGCCCTGAGTGGTGACGCCGCGCTGCGCGCCAGCCTCGACTCGTGCGTGAAGTGCACGATCTGCGAGACCCAGTGCCCGGTCATGCGCGTCACCGACCTGTTCGCCGGCCCCAAGTACTCCGGCCCGCAGGCCGAGCGCTTCCGCAAGGACGGGCAGATGGTGGACAAATCCATCGACTACTGCTCCTCGTGCGGCACCTGCTCACTCGTGTGCCCCCAGGGCGTGAAGGTCACTGAGATCATCCACCACCGCCGCACCGCCATGAAGGAAGCGCACGGCATCCCCATGCGTGACCGCCTCATCGGCCGCACCTCCCTGATCGGCACCATGATGACCCCGGTCGCCCCCATCGCGAACTGGGCGCTCGACGTCAAGCCGATCCGCCTGGCGATGGAGGCCATCATTGGCGTGCACCGCTCGGCCCCCATGCCGCGCGCGTATGGTCGCACCTTCGAGTCCTGGTTCAAGAAGCACAAGCCCCTGCCGAACTCGGGCACGCGCGGCCAGGTGATCTTCTTCCACGGGTGCGCCGGCCAGTACTTCGAGGTCGAAACCTCGATCCACTCGGTCATGGTGCTCGAACACCTGGGCTACGAGGTCCTGGTTCCCAAGCACGGCTGCTGCGGCCTGGCCCTGCAGTCCAACGGCCTGTACGACGACGCGCGCAAGTACGTGTCCAAGCTGACCAACGACCTGCGCAGCGTCAACCGTGACGCCCCGATCATCTCCGCGTCCGGCTCGTGCGGCGGCATGCTGCGCCACGAGGCCCACGAGATCCTCGAGATGGACACCCCGGAGCTGAGGGACGTGGGTAGCCGCACGTGGGATATCAGCGAGTTCCTGCTGCACCTGTATGACAAGGGTGAACTGGACACGAACTTCCAGCGCATCGACGTCACCATCCCGTACCACGCCCCCTGCCAGGTCAAGTCCCAGGGCCTGGGCAAGCCTGCGATCGAGCTCATGAGCCTGATCCCCGGCGTGACCGTCAAGGATTCCGAGCAGCCCTGCTGCGGTATCGCGGGCACCTACGGCATGAAGAAGGAGAAGTACGCGATCGCCCAGGCCGTGGGCGCCCCCGTCTTCGACTTCATCAAGCAGGTCAACGCCGAGCTGGCCGCCTGTGACACGGAGACGTGCCGCTGGCAGCTGCGCACGGCCACGGGCGCGAACGTCGTCCACCCGATCTGGCTGATCCACAAGGCCTACGGCCTGCCCAACGGCTGAGACGCCAGCGACGTATCCCCGGGCGCGCACGACGGTGCGTTCCCGGGGATATTACTGTTGCCCTATGAACACTTCTCGCCGCGTCGTCGTCACTGGAGCCTCCACCGGAATCGGACAGGCCACCGCCCGCCTGTTGGCGAAGCGGGGGTGGAAGGTCGTCGCCGTGGCCCGGCGCCGCGAGCGCCTCGAGGCCCTCGCCGAGCAGATTGGCTGCGAGTACTGGGTGGCCGACCTGACCGACGAGGCCCAGGTGAAGGAGATGGCCGCGCATGTCCTCGAGGGTGGCCCCGTGGATGCGGTCGTCAACAACGCCGGTGGAGCGATCGGCGTGGACCGTGTTGCCGAGGGGGATCCCGCCCGGTGGAGCGCGATGTTCGAACGCAACGTGCTCACCGCCCTGCACTGCTCGCGTGCGTTCTTGCCGGGGATGCGCGAGCGCGGGGGAGACCTCGTGTTCCTGACCTCGACCGCCGCCCACGACACCTACCCGGGAGGCGGCGGCTACGTGGCCGCCAAGCACGCCGAGCGCATCATCGCGAACACGTTGCGTCAGGAGCTGGTGGGCGAGCCCGTGCGCGTCATCGAGATTGCGCCCGGCATGGTGCGCACCGAGGAGTTTTCCCTCAACCGCCTCGGCTCTCAGGAGGCCGCCGACCGCGTCTACGAGGGCGTCGCTCAGCCCCTCGTTGCCGAGGACGTTGCCGAGGCGATCGTGTGGACTCTGGAGCGCCCCTCCCACGTCAACATCGACTCGATGATCGTGCGCCCGGTGGCGCAGGCGACGAACACTCTTGTCGCTAGGAATACTGCCGGAGAGTAGTACCGCCGCGCCGGTCGTATGTATGGAACGAGGCCGGGGCCGCTCGCGCGATGGGGTGCGCGTCGCGGTCCCGGCCTCGGGTCTGTGACACTCGCTCCAGGCAAGGATGACGCGTTTGCCACCGGCAATGCCCGTGGCCTTTGTGAGCTGACAAATAAAACAAGCTCCGAAAGGTGATGTGCGACGCCTATCGTTTCATAGCGTTTTCACAGTTTTGCCATAACGTTCGCTTAAGTGTCGTCCCTACGCTGCGAAGCAATGATCCACAAATCAGCAGAAAGGAGCGTCCCCCATGGCGGACGACAACAAGAACCTATCGGGTGATACCGAACGCACCTCGATCCTGCCCCAGTCTGAGCCTCAGGTTGCGGAGTAGACCGAGGTGCTGCCCACCCATGCATCTCAGGCGGAAACGGCGCAGATGCTTCCCGTTGCACAGCAGGAGGGAGCTGGCGCGTTCGCCGGCACACCCCTGGAGTCTGTCGCGGGGGCTTCTGCCGACGATCAAGCGGGCGACGAGGCCGTGGCTGCTAGCGCCGCGACAGGGGAGCCTGCATCGAAGAAATCCTCGTGGGGCAAGCGCGCCGCCATTGCAGGAGCCGCCGCGGCAATCCTCTCCGTTGGTTTCGGTGCGGGCATCATTACTCACGCAGCCATCGTGGGGGATGGGGAAGGCTACTACGAGCAGGGCTACGAGGATGGTTACAACGACCAGGGCTACGGGGATGAGGATGAGGATTTTGGGCCCGGCGGTCAGCAGCAGCCGGGTAACGGCCAGCAGCAGGGTCCCGGTAACGGTCAGCAAGGGCCCGGCACTGATCAGCGGGGTCCCGGCAGTGGCCAGCAGCAGGGCCCGGGCTCGCAGCAGGGAGACACCGGCAACACCCGCCCGGGACCTCCCCCGGAGGGTGGTCATGGCCCCGGCAGCAAGCCTGGACGCCAGGGGAGTGCGGATTCCTCAAGCCAAAATGAGGATTCGACCGCCAGCTGAGCGATGAGGGCGCGCGAGACAACATACGTCTCGCGCGCCCTTTATGCGAGTGTCGCCACCAGCGTCGAGGCGGCCACGCACGCCAGAAGCGCAGCAAATACAAAACCCAGCACGCGATTTGACACTCTCTTGGTGAGCCTGGCCCCCACGATGCCGCCTCCCATGGATGCCGCGGCGAAGAGCGCGACCATGATCCCGGCCTCGGCGGTGATCGTCACGGTCCCCGCGATTGTGCGCGACGCCAGTCCAAAGACGGCGGTGATGACCATGACCAGCAGAGATGTCGCGGATGCCCGCTTCATCGGGTAGCGCAGCGCTAAGTGCAGCGCGGGCACGATCGCGAAGCCTCCGCCGACGCCGAAGAATCCCGTGAGGAAACCCGTCAGCGTCGCCAGCGCGACTACCGGGAACACGGTCGCGAGCGTCCAGGGTCCCTTGTCGCCGCTGGCGTCCCCGGCCTCGTCCGAAGAAGACGAAGCGGATGGGTGCAGCTGCGAGCGCACCATGAACACCGCGACCGCTCCCAGGAGAGCGCAGAAGGAGAGCATGAGGGCGCGCGCCGGGACGAGCGGGCCGAGCGTCGAACCC